>JAOPWA010000636.1 GCA_025965915.1 Dactylosporangium sp.
TCTCCTTCCACTGACTCCGTCCCAGCGATCAGATCTCGACCAGCAACGACTCCAGGCCCCGGATGATGTACCCGGGTTTCCACTTCGGCGTCTCGACCAGCTTCATCGAGGGCGCCTTCGCCAGCAGCGCACCGTACGAGCTGGTCAGCTCGATGCGCGCCAGCGGGGCGCCCAGGCAGAAGTGGATGCCGGCGCCGAAGGTGACATGTGGATTGTCGGTGCGGCCGAGGTCCAACCGGGCCGGGTCGGTGAACACGGCCGGGTCGTGGTTGGCCGAACCGAACAGCAACGCCACCTCGCTGCCGCGCGGGATATCGACGCCCCGTACCGAGATGTCCTCGAGCACCCAGCGCTCGAACATCTGCAGCGGGGTGTCGTAGCGCATCAGCTCCTCGATCGCGGTCGGGAGCAATTCAGGCGACGCCCGCAGCCGTTCCAGCTCGCCCGGGTTGCGAAACAGCGCCCACCAGCCGTTGCCGGTCGTGTTGACGGTCGCCTCGTGCCCGGCGTTGAGCAGCAGGACGCAGGTGCCGACGAGTTCGTCCTCGGTCAGCCCGTCGACCTGCGTCAACGCGCTGATCAGGTCGTCTCGCGGATCGGCCCGACGCTTCGCCGCGAGCGTCCGAAGGTAGTCGGAGAACTCCTCGCACGCCCGCACCGCCCGGTCGGCGGCTGCCCGCGACGGGTTCAGCTCGTACATGCCGCAGATGTCCGCCGACCACGGGCGCAGCAGGTGCCGGTCGGCTTCCGGTACACCCAGCATCTCCGCGATCACGGTGACCGGCAGCGGCTCGGCGACCCGCGCGACGAGGTCTCCCCCACCGTCGGCGACGAAGTCGTCGACGAGCTGGTCGGCTATCCGCCGCACGGTCGGCCGCAACGCCTCCACCCGCCGCGGCGTGAACGCCTGCGAGACGAGGCGCCGCAGCCGGGTGTGGTCGGGCGGCTCCAGGTCGAGCATGCCGTTGCGGATGACGTGCCAGAACGGCGCGAGGTGGTCAGGGTCGTCGGGACGGCCCATCTCGGAGTGGGTGGCCACGTGAAGGTACGAGCGGCCGAGCCGCCGGTCGCGCAGCAGTGCGTTGACGTCGCCGTGGCGGGAGATCAGCCACTGTCCGGTGGGCTCGAACCAGCTGACCGGCTCGTTCTCGCGCAGGCTGGCGTACACGTCGTAGGGGTGCGCCACGAACAGCGGCGACCACGGGTCGAATGCGGGTCTCACGGATGAGAGCGTAACCACGCCTTCGGCGACAGTTGACCGCGCAGCACGTCACGGGCCTCCGCCAGCGACGGGCCGTACCAGGTCAGGTGCCGGCCGGAGACCAGCGCGCACGGCCGGCCGACGAACGCCTCCGGCCCGTCGACCCCGGTGAACGCGTACGGCTCGTCGGGCAGGACCACGAGGTCGCAGGCCGGGATGTCAGCGAGCGCCGGCCGGGGATAGCGGTCCGGGGAGTCCTCGTATGCGTTGACCAGCCCGAGCCGGGCCAGCACGTCACCAGCGAACGTCCGGCCACCGAGGACGATCCAGGGGCGACGCCAGACCGGCACCACCACCCGTAGGGCGTACTCCGGCGGCTCCGCCCAGGCTTCTCGCGCCGCGTCGAGCCACGCCGGTGAACCGACGCCGAGCACCGACAGCATCCGTCCCAGCGAGACGAACGCCTCGTCGAGGGTACGGGGGAACGTCACCCATACCGGCACGCCGGCGGCCCGCAGCGCGGCGACGTCCTCGGGCCGGTTCTCCTCGGCGTTGGCGAGGACCAGATCCGGGCTCAGCGCGAGCACGGCGTCGACCGACGGGTACTTCGACCCGCCGACCCTCGCGACATCGAGCGACGCCGGGTGGGTGCAGTAGTCGGTCGCACCGACCAGCAGGCCCGGTGCGCTGACGGCGACCGCCTCGGTCAGTGACGGTACGAGCGAGACCACCCGGCTGGGCGGCCCCGCCAACCGCAGGGAACCACCCAGGTCGTCGCGGAGTTCAGACGTCCGTGATGCGAACACCGGCATGTGCCTTGTACCGCTTGTTGATGGCGATGAGGTTGGCGGTCAGCCCCTCGACCTGCCCGGCGTTGCGCAGCCGGCCGGCGTGGATGCCGCGCATACCCTCGATGCGCCCGGCCAGCGCCTGCACCACGGCGACCGCATCCCGGTCGTCACCGAGCACGAGCACGTCGAGGTCCATCGCGGTGACCTCCGGGTCGGCCAGCAGCACGGCGCTGACGTGATGGAACGCCGCGCACACCCGCGACTGCGGCAGCAGCGCCTCGGCCTGCTGGGCGGCACTTCCCCCGGGTACCGGCAGCACGTACGGGCCGTGGGAGTCGAAGCCGAGCGGGTTGACGCAGTCGACGACGATTTTGCCGGTCAGCTCGCCGACGAGGCTGGCGAGCAGGTCGCCGTGCCCCTCCCACGGGACCGCGACGATGACCACGTCGGCGTCGCAGGCGTACACGTTGTCGCCGCCACTGACGTGGTTGCCGTTGACCAGCCCGCTGACGACACCCGGCATCTTGGCTATCTCCGCCGCGGCCTGCGCGCCCCGGTCGGCGGACCGCGAGCCGATGCGTATCTTCTGGCCGGCCCGGGCCAACCGGTAGGCCAGCCCCCGCCCCTGGGGGCCGGTGCCTCCGAGGATGCCGACCGTCAGGTCGGACACGTCCGGCAGAGTCGTCGGGTCGAAGCTCATGTCGCCAGTCTCGCACCAGATGCGGCGCTGCGATCGCCAGCGTCGTGATCATCACAACATCGCACCCGGCGACGGTCAGGGGGACTTCAGCTCGGGGAAGTCCTCCTCCCAGTACTCGTGCTGGTAGCGGTCCTCGTGACCGGTCTCCAGACCGCGCAGCTCGACCCGGCGGATCTTGCCGGAGATCGTCTTCGGCAACTCGGCGAACTGGATGCGCCGCACCCGCTGGTACGGGGCCAGCCGGCTACGGGCGTACCGCAGGATCTCCAGCGCCGTATCGGGGCCCGCCTGGTAACCGTCGGCCAGCACCACGTACGCCTTGACGACGGCCAGCCGCACCGGATCGGGCGCCGGCACGATGGCCGCCTCGACCACCGCGTCGTGCTCGATGAGCACGCTCTCCAGCTCGAACGGCGAGATGCGATAGTCCGACGCCTTGAACACGTCGTCGGTACGCCCGACGTAGGTGATGTATCCGTCCGCCTCCCGGAGCGCGACGTCTCCGGTGTGGTAGAGCCCGTCGCGCATGACGTGGGCCGTGTGCTCGTCGTCGAGGTAGCCCTTCATCAGGCTCACCGGACGCTCCGAGAGGTCCAGGCAGATCTCGCCCTCTACCCCGTCCGGCACCCGCTCCCCGGTCAGCACGTCGGCCAGCACGATCCGGTAGCCGGGCAGCGGTCGACCCATCGAACCGAGCTTCAGCGGCTGGCCGGGCGGGTTGCCGATCTGGGCCGTCGTCTCGGTCTGGCCGTAGCCGTCGCGCACGGTGATGCCCCACGCCGCGCGTACCTGCTCGATGACCTCCGGGTTGAGCGGCTCGCCGGCCGCGACGCACTCGCGGAACGGCACCTTCCAGGCCCCGAGGTCGGCCTGGATGAGCAGCCGCCACACCGTCGGCGGCGCGCAGAAGGTGGTGGCCCCGCAGCGTACGACCGTGTCCAGCAGCGCCGGGGCCGAGAACCGCGCCTGGTTGACGACCAGCACAGTCGCGCCGGCGTTCCACGGGGCGAACACGTTGCTCCACGCGTGCTTGGCCCAGCCTGGCGAGGAGATGTTCAGGTGCACGTCACCCGGCCGCAGGCCCTGCCAGTACATGGTGGACAGGTGCCCGATCGGGTACGACGAGTGGGTGTGCGCCACCAGCTTGGGCTGCGCGGTCGTCCCGGACGTGAAGTACAGCAACAGCGTGTCGTCGCCCCGGCTGCGCCCCTCGATCGCCTCGTCACCGACGTAGCCGTACGCGTCGTCGTAGCGCAGCCAGCCGGGCACCGCGTCGCCCACGGCGACGTGGGTCCAACCACCCCCGACGCGTGCGAACTTCGCCGTGTCGGCGCTACGGGCGACCACATGGTCGACGCCACCCCGTTCGATGCGGTCGCGCAGGTCGTCGGGGCCCAGCAGCGTCGACGCCGGGATCACCACCGCGCCGATCCTGATCGCGGCCAGCATCACCTCCCACAGCTCGAGCTGGTTGCCGAGCATCAGCAGGATCCGGTCGTGCCGCCGCACGCCGTGGGAGCGTAGCCAGGCCGCCACCTGCTTGGCGTTGGCCGACATCTCGGCGAAGGTCCGCTTGGTCTCGCTGCCGTCCTCTTCCACGACCCACAGCGCCGTCTGGTCCGGCCGTTCGGCGGCCAGCACGCCGTCGAACCAGTCGACCGCCCAGTTGAACGTCTCGAGCCTCGGCCAGCGGAAGTCGCGGTACGCCTGCTCGTAGTCTCCGCGGTGGTCGAGTAGGAAGTCCCGAGCGGCGCGGAACTCAGTGCCGGCGATGATGTCCGGGATCGAGCCGTCGGTCTGGGCGTCGTCGGACTGCGGGTCGAGCACGCGGTCCACCTCCTCGGGGGTCATGGGTTGGGGACGGACCGCAGCCGCGGGTACGCCTGCGGAGGTTCGGGCTCGATCGGCTGGTCGTCGACCTCGTCTTCGAAGTCGTCGGCTTCGTCGTCGAACTCGTCAGCTTCCCCGTCGAACTCGTCGTCAGGTTGCGGCGCCGAGTCGGGAATGATGCAGAACAGGTGACCGGTCGGGGCCCGCATGACCCACCACGCTTCCTCGCGCCTCACCTTCTGGGCGCCGAGCGCCTCCAATCGCCGCGCCTCGGCGTCCACGTCGGGGGCATAAAGATCGAGATGGTACCGACCGGGGGCGTTGACCCGCTGCATCTCGACGCGCATGTCACCGGCGGCGCCCGGCAGTTCGATGAACGGGTCTTTCGGGTCGCCCGAGTGCCGGGCAGGCGCACCCAGCGCCTCCGACCAGAACCGCACCCCCGAGCGGAATCCGCTCTCCTCGCAGTCGATCAGCAACGTGTACCGCCGTCGCACCATTGCGCGCCACCTCCCGTCGCCGATGCCTCCGATGACGGTCACACGCTCAGGTGAGTGCCCACCGACATTGACAGGCTTTCTGTCATACCGGTGAGATGGCTTTCTGTCTACGCCCCCGCGTCACCCAACCGGTCACGGCACCAGGTGGAGCGGTCACGGCACCAGGTGGAAGACGACCTTTCGCCGGGTCGGATCGGCTTCGACCAGCCGGACGCGCACCCGCGTACCCGCTACCAGGCCGTCGCCCTCACAGCGGGCCTGCACCGCCGGATCGTCCAGTACGACAACCGCGGGATCGGCGTCCAGCACCGCCGCGTCGAACACCTCTCCGACCCGTCCTTCCAGCAGGACGGCCTCGACCAGGTGGACCGCCCCGCGTTCGGCGGCACTCGCGACCCGATCGGTCGACGACATCACCTCCGGCAACTTCGGCAACGCCTGCCGCACCCACTCGGGCACCTCGACGCCGCTGTGCAGCGCCAGGCACACCTCCGTGGCGTACCGGTCGGCGAGGCGCCGCAGCGGCGCCGTCACGTGCGCATACGGCGCTGCGACCGCCCCGTGGCCGGCGTCAGCCGGGGCCTGTCCCTCGAAGGCCCGGTATCCGGCGCCGCGCATCAACTCGACCGCCTGGTCGAGGAAGGCTGCCGCCCTGGGATCGGCGGGGTCGAGCGTCGCGATGACGCCACCCACCTGCACGCCTTCGGGCCAGAGCACGCCGAGCACAGGCGCCGCGGAGCGCAGCTTGGCCACCGCTTCGGGCTGGGGTGCCGGCATCGTACGCAGTAGACCCAGCCGGCCGTCGATCATGATTTTCGCGGCAGACACTCCGGTGAGCAGCGAGATCTGCGCGTTGTACTCCTCCACCGCGAGCGGTGCGCGTAACCACAGCCGCCAGCCGTCGCCGTCTCGCTCGACCTCCTGGTCGGGGATCGGCAGGTTGATGGCCCCCCTGGAAAGACCACGCTCGATGAGCAGCTTGCCGATCTCGGGTAACAGCGCCACCGGCTCGGCCGCCTGACCGGCATCCACGTCGGACTGCACCCGCTCGTAGTCCAGCTTGGCTCGACTGCGTACGAGGGCTCGCTCGACCTCCACGGCCACGGTGGCGCCGTCGGAGTCGAGGTCGATCGTCCAGACCACCGCCGGCCGGTCCCGATCCGGCAACAGGCTCGCGGCGCCCTCGCTGAGCACCTTCGGGTGCAGGGGCACCTTCCCGTCGGGCAGGTACACCGTCTGCCCACGCCCCCACGTCTCGACGTCCACGGCACCGGCCGGGAGTACCCATGACGCGACGTCGGCGATCGCGTAGTGCACCCGGTAGCCGCCGTCAGGCCGGCGCTGCAGGCACATCGCCTGGTCCAGATCGCGAGAGGTCGGCGGGTCGATGGTGGCGAACGGGATGTCGGTGCGGTCGACCAGGGGCCTTGGAGGGTTGGCGGCGCTCTGCTCCGCCTCTTCCTGAACCGCCGCCGGGAACCCGTCCGCCAGCTTCAGCTCGCGGCGCAAGGCGTCGAAGTCGATGTGGGGCGCACGTACGCGTCGAAGAGCCACAGGTTATGTCCTATCACTCTCGCGTACGTGCGCCCCACCCGTCTTACCTACGGATGTTCTCCGCGCTGTTACTTGCGGATGTTCTCCGCGCTGTTACTTGCGCATGTTCCTCACGCCCGCCGAGCCGACAGTGGCGGCCCGCTCGCCGTTGCCGGCCCGCTCGCCGTTACCCGCCTTGTCGCGGGTGCCGTTCGCGCTCCCGGTGGTGTCACCAGCGCTCGCGGCGGCCGGGGTGCGCTTCGCGGCGGTACCGGTCTCGCCGTTGCCGCCGGTCGCGCGCTTTCGCGGAGCGGGGACCGTGACCCCGGCGGCTCTCGTCGCCTTCGTCGCGGCCGTCTTCGTCACCTTGGTGGCCCTCGCCGCGGCAGTCGACGCGGCCTTGGCGGCGATGTTCGCGGCCGACATGGCGGTGTCCGTCGCCTTCGAGACGGCCGACTTCGCGCTGCCGGTAGCCCGCTTCGCGGTGCCGGTCGCCCTCGAGACGGCCGACTCCGTGGCGGCCGGCCTCGCAGCGGTCGTCTTAGCCGCGGTGGGCCTCGCCTGCGCCGGCTTGCGAGTGGCGGTGGCGGTGGCCTTGGTTGGCGCAGCCTTACGCGGCGCGGCGGCTGACGCGGGTGCCTTCTTGGCTGCGGAACGGGCAGTGGCCGGCCGGGCAGCGGTCGTCTTGGCGGGCGCTGCCTTGCGGGCAGTGGCCGGCCGGGTGGCCGCAGCCCTCTTCGCGGCCGTCTTCTTGGCCGGCGCGGTCTTGGCCGCGGTTACCGTCTTCCGGGCCGGCGCGGTCTTGGCCGCGGTCACTGTCTTCCGGGCCGGCGCGGTCTTCCTGGCTGGCGCGGCCTTGGCCGCAGTGGCAGTCTTCCGGGCCGGCGCAGCCTTGGCCGCCGCCGTCTTACGGGCCGGCGCAGCCTTGGCCGCAGTGGCAGTCTTCCGGACCGGCGCAGCCTTACGCGCTGCCGTCGTCTTGGCCGGCGCAGCCTTGCGCACCGGCGCAGCCTTACGCGGCGCGGTGGCCTTGGCCGCCGTCGTGGCCTTCTTGGTCGGCACAGCCTTACGGACCGGAGCCGCCTTGGCGGTCGTCTTCTTCGCCGCGGTCGACCGTGCGGCCGGAGTCGCCCTAGCCGTCGTCGTCTTGGCCGTGGTTGCCCTGGCGGCCGTGGTCTTCTTCGCCACGGTCGTCTTCTTCGCCGCCGGCCTGGTGGCCGCCGCGGTCTTCTTCGCCGTACCCGTCGACGCTGCCCGCGCCGAGGTGGCGCCGCGGACGGCGGTCGCACGCGTGGTGCTCTTGGCGGTGGTCTTCCTCGCCGGCGCCGTCTTCGCGGCCGACTTGGTCGCCGGCGCCGTATTCTTCGCGGCGCCCGTCCCACGCACGGCCGAAGCCGTCGTCGCGCGACGGGTGCTGGTGGCCTGAGCCGCTACCGACCGCTTCGCGGCACCGGCCTTCGCCGCTCCGGCCTTCGCGGTGCCGGTCGACTTCGCAGCGGTGGACTTGACTGCTGTGGACCTGGCCGTGGTGGCCTTCGCAGCCGCAGCGGTCTTCTTGGTCGCCGCCGTCTTGCCGGCCGCGGCCCGGGTACCCGCGCTCTTGGTCGTGGTCACACCAGCCGCACGTTTGGCAGCCGGTCTCGTGGTGGCCTTGTTTGCTACGGCCATCGTGTTTTCCCCCTCGTCGGAGACATCCGTTGGTAGGTCGTTCGGCGGGAGCACTACGAGAGCACTACGCCTCTTCTCCGTCCCAGCGGGTGTCCTCCGAATCCCAAGTCTCGTTTCGTTGTCTTACTCGATCGAGCGCATGCTCGGCCTCCTCGGCCGATGCGTACGGTCCGAGTCGGTCCACCGCGGCGCAGACGTTGTCGTCGGTCTCGACGCGGTGATGCGAAAGGCACCAGTAGTACTGGTTAGCACCGCTGTTGCTCATGTCATCACTGTGCACCGCAAATCGGCCGTCCACCACCGATTCTTATAAATTTGACCAAGAGAATCCACAGTAGAACCGTCAAGGTGACAACCTGACGCGATGATGATGCCCGGAATCCAACTAGCGAAACTCCCAGCAGCGCGGCCCAACAGCACCCTGAATCCGCCGCACAACCCTTGCGACGGAACGATATCTGCGACCAAGAACAACGCCTGCAGCGTCGTCGCTGCGGGAACGACCTGGGTACGAAGGGTCGGGCGAAACGGCGCGGAGATGTTCAACGTGACTTCGGCGACTACATCGCCGATAGGGTGCCGCGATAGATCAGGAATGAGGGCAGCGGTGCCGTGGACGTCCGACCAGCCGCACCGGGTCGCGTGATCGGGTTCGACCGCTGCTTTGCTGCGAGGGCACGCAAAAGGGCGCCGTCGGCGTACCGGCGGCGGTAGAAACTCCGGCGCTAGGGATTACGCAGATACTCGGCGACCCGCTGATGCTTACGGTCGCGCGCCTTCGCCGCCTTCTCGGCCGGGGTCTCTTCCGCGATTTCGGTCTTCGCCGAGCGGAGGACCTCTTCCTTGTTGTGGTAGTCAACCGGCGGCATACCGCGCAATGCCTTCAGCACCTCCTCGGGAGCACCGAGCTTCTCGGCCTCGCGGACGATGTCCTCCTTCATGGCCGGGAAATCCACTGTCTTGAGGTACGACAGCACCTCTGCGTTGGTCACCATGACGATCGCGCCCCTCGCCTGTCGTCTGGTCAGGCACATCGAGCACCTACCCGGGAGCGTCGAAGTGAACCATGGCCCATCCTGCGCAGTCCGAAGCGTGACGACAGTTTCAGGTGATCTGTAGTCGATCGGCCAGTCGGTCGAGACCACCCTTGACCATCTGCCCGTACCCGTCGTCGCCGAGGGCCCCGGCCGCGGCCCGGCCGCGCTCCAGGTGATCGCGCGCCCGGTAATGGTCCCCTAGCTTGCGATAGGTCTCGCCAAGGTTCAGGTGCAGCGACGGGTAGAAGCCACGTACGGAGCCGGTCACCCCTGCCTGCTGCGCCCGTTCGTCCGTTACCGAATCGGCCGCTTCCAGCGCTCGCAGGTCCCAGACCAACTCCTCGTGCACGTCGTCCTGAACGTCGGCCATCCAGTGCGCCAACGCGCAGCGGTGAAGAGCGTCACCGCTCGGGCCGATCTCGTCCCAGACCTGCGAGAAAATGTCGCGAGCGGCATCTCGCTCACCGCGCTGGCTGAGCTCGATACCCTTGCCAATTCGCGTCATGATCGCGTCCGGCTCGTTCACGAAACCTCCCTGAACTGTGATTGATCACCATACCGACCGGCACCCACAAGAGCAGTTCAGGCAATTCGACGAACCAGGTGTCCGCGACGGGACGCTTCACGCACGCAGCCGCATGAGGTGACAGGCGGGCTTCAATGTCTGGACGGCCTGCGCGTTGTCCTTGAGCAAGATTGCCTGCATGCCGACCTCCCGTGCTCAGTCGATCGAGAATTCGACTGGGTAGCACTCCGGGCTCAGTCAGCCACGTTCATTCAAGACGACCGTTCGCGCTTCGCCCGGCGCTTCCAAGCGTCCTCTATGCCGCCACGCACAGCAGCGCGGACGACCAGGTAGAGAGACAGTAAGCCGATCCCCCACAGCACTACGACCAACTCGGCACCGCCCACGTGTTCCATGGCCGGCACCGTACACACGATCATGTTCCCGCCCTGCCCCCTTGTCGCGTGGCCATGGAGCTATTGTTGTGTTTTGTCCTGCACCGGTCGCAACAACCTATGAGCATCATGACCAGCGGTGTGCACGCCATCCAGTCCGTCGCCCGTGATCATTGCCTCTCGTCGTCGCGGCGCGCCTACCCGGAGGACAGGCCAGTCGATACGCCTCCAGGCCCCACCGAGTACGGGCGCATGTTCCCGGGCCTCCCCCCGCTCACCGTCGATGAGCGGGTACTTATCGACGCCGGAAAACGCGGGGGACTCTGCGACCGGGCCGCCGCGCCCGAGGTGGTCGCACGAGGCCTGGACGAAGCTCGGGAGGCGGCCGGGTGGCCGTTATTCGGCCAGTTCGTCGCACACGACGTCACCGCGGACCGCTCTCCGCTGGCATCGCACGCCGATGCGGCCGCTCTTCGTAATGTTCGGGTGCCGAAGCTGAACCTCGAGATGGTTCACGGTGCTGGGCCCGCCGGCAGTCCGTTCCTTTACGACGTGAACAACCCGGCCAAGCTGCTCACCGGAGATGGTGGGGTTGACCTGCCGCGCAACCAACAGGGCACCGCGCTCATCGGCGATCCGCGCGACGATGTGCATCTGTTCATCGCCACCCTGCACCTGGCGTTCCTGCACGCCCACAACGGGCTGGTGGACTGGCTGCGCGCCGACGGCATCGCCGAAGGCGACCTGTACGCGGAGGCCCGACGCGCACTGGTATGGCACTACCAGTGGATCGTCGCGCACGACTTCCTGCCCCGTGTGTGCGGCACCGACGCCGTCCTCCGGCTACTGACCCAGGGGCCCCGGTTCTTCGACCCGCCCCCAGGCGAGGCGTTCATCCCGCTGGAGTTCGCCGACGCCGCCTACCGCTATGGTCACAGCCAGATCCGCGACCACTACCGGCTCGTCCCCGGCGGCGAGCCGTACCCGCTCTTTCCGGACCTCGTCGGTTTCGGCCCGATCCCCGCCGAGCACCGCGTCGACTGGGCCGTGCTGTTCGACCTGCCCGGGCGGCTTCCGGCGCAGCGTGCGAAGCGGATCGACGGTCGGCTGCCCGCCAGCCTCATCGCCCTGCCAAATCAGGTGGTCGGCGACGTGCCGGCTGCCGAGTTCGGGTCGCTCGCGGTGCGGGACATGCTTCGCGGCAACGCCACCGACCTTCCCTCCGGAGAGGATCTGGCCCGACACGTCGGTATCGAACCGCTCTCATCCTCCGAGGTCGGGTCGGGCTTCGCCGGTGCCGCTACCCCGCTGTGGTTCTACCTGCTCAAGGAGGCGGAGGTGAGGGAGGACGGTGATCGACTCGGCCCGCTCGGTGCGCTCATCGTCTCCGAGGTGCTGATCGGCCTGCTCCGGGCCGACCCCGGATCGTGGCTGTCCGTCCACCCGTCCTGGAAGCCATTTCTGCCCGCACGCGACACTTTCGGCCTTGCCGACCTCCTGACATTTGCCGGCGATGTCGCCGCCGGGACTGCCTACGGCCACGCCCCAGCAGCCGATGTCGGCTGAGCGGCGGCCGCAGTGGCTGCGGATAACGCGGGCGGAGCGCTGGATCGGCACAATTCGCCGGGAACCGCTCAACCGGGCCACTGGTCCGCCACTTCTGGCACCGTGCGGGACCGCAGAGATTGACCTGTTGTGGGGCGCTTGCAGCCGAGAGGACTCATGCCTCCGCCGCCGGTACCCACTATGGACGGCCCCGGCCGGCCGGCCGCACGACAGCAAGGGTGGTCACCGGGCGGGCTCCCCTCGCCCGTGCACCCGCTGAGAACCAACGCTGACCACCGCCGACCAATGACGACGGACAATACCGGGAGGTAGTGGCCTTGATCGGCACAACAAGCAGGGGTGCGACGGACGAGTCGACCTGTACGCCGGGTTCTGTGACCCGCTCGCGCGGGCCGGCGGCCATCCATCTAGGCCTGCCGTCGCCGGCAGGCTCAAGCGGCCTACCCGCAGGCATCGGGCGGGCAGCCCTCAAACGCCTGCGCAGGTCGCCGCCTGCTAGGGCGGTGACCCTCTTGACCTTGCTCCGGGTGGGGTTTACCGAGCCACCCCGGTCACCCGGGGTGCTGGTGGGCTCTTACTCCACCGTTTCACCCTTACCTCACGGCCGAAGCCGCGAGGCGGTCTGTTTTCTGTGGCACTTTCCCGCGGGTCGCCCCGGGTTGCCGTTAGCAACCACCCTGCCCTGTGGAGCCCGGACGTTCCTCGGCAACGAGGCTGAAAAGCCACGTTGACGCGGCCGCCCGGTCGACTCGTCCGTCGCACTGCAATGGTACTGCCCACTCCGATCCTGCCGGCGGCCCCATGATCCGCGTCAGTGTGACGGTTCATACCGTTCACAAGTTTTCGAGATCATGGATAGCGGCTAGCCTGGCGGGCACCATGACTGCCGCACATATCGCGCTACTGCTGGTCGCCGGTCTCGCTGCTGGCACGGTCAACTCCATCGCCGGTGGCGGATCGCTGGTGACGTTCCCGGCGCTGCTGGCGACCGGACTGCCGGCGGTTCCCGCCAACGTGACCAACTCGATCGCCGTCTTCCCCGGCTATGTCGGCAGCGTCCTGGGCAGTCGAGGCGACCTTGCCGACCTCGCCGCCGAGGACCCCCGCTACAGCCGCCGCCGACTGCTCGCCCTCGCGCCCACCGCGATCGTGGGTACTGCCGCCGGATGCGTCCTGCTGCTGGCCACTCCGGGGCGGGCGTTCGACATGGTCGTACCGTTCCTCGTGCTCGGTGCCGGTGCGGTGCTCGCGTTCCAAAGTCGCCTCCGCAAAATTGTCGGACACCCGCACGAGATGTCACCGCGTCGCAGGACCCTGTCCCTGCACGGCATGGTCCTGCTCGGCTCCGTGTACGGCGGGTACTTCGGCGCCGCCCTGGGCGTCATGTTCGTCGCGGCGCTGGGGCTGGTACTGCCCTCGAGCCTGGCCCGCATCAGCGCCCTGAAGAACGCCCTCTCGGCCCTGGTCGGTCTCATCACGCTACTGGTGTTCGCACTGTTCGGTCCGGTCGACTGGGCCGACGTGGCGGTGCTCGCACCGGCGACGGTGACGGGTGGATATGTAGGTGCCCACGTGGCGCGGCGGCTACCTGCTCCATTACTCCGCGCTCTGATCGTCGCGTTCGCCGGCGTCGTCGGCGTGGTCCTACTCGTCCGTGCATTCAGGTGAGACGCATTCAGGTGAGACACGACCGACTGAGACGCGGCCAAGCAGTACTCGGCGTTCCACACATTTCAACAAACGTCTGACGGCCAGCCTTCCCGGATCGGCTTCCGATCCGGGAAGGCTGGCCGTCAGGTCAGGCGGTCACCGGCTCCCGAAACCGCTCGCCGCCCGGCTCGACCCGAGGGTCGCCCTCGTCGACGTGGTAGTCGTCCTCGACGGTCGCGTCGACGCCGTCGGGCGTCTTCAGTGCCCGCAGCAACAGCGTCGCGAGTACCGCCACCACGAGGTTGACGACGACCGCGATGAACCCGGTGTACACGGTCACCTTGGTGTCGAAGCCGAGGTTGGACAGCGCGAACGCCGAACCGCCGAAGTGCTGGTGCTTGGTCGCCAGGTTCGGGGTCACGTACAGCATCCAGAACCCGGCCAGCATGCCGGCGGCCCAGCCGGCGATCAGCGCACCGCGGTGGAACCACCGGGTGTACAGGCCGAGCGCGACGGCCGGCAGCGTCTGCAGAATGATGACGCCGCCGATGAGCTGCAGGTCGATGGAGAACTGCGGGTCGAGGAAGATGATGAACGCCAGCGCGCCCACCTTCACCAGCAGCGAGGTGACCTTGCTGACCTTGGCCTCCTGCGCGGGACTGGCGTCGCGCCGCAGGTACTCGCGGTAGATGTTGCGGGTGAAGAGGTTGGCCGCCGCGATCGACATGATCGCCGCCGGGACCAGCGCGCCGATGCCGACGGCCGCGAAGGCGATGCCCGCGAACCAGCCCGGGAACATCTTCTGGAACAGCAGCGGCACGA
>JAOPWA010000648.1 GCA_025965915.1 Dactylosporangium sp.
ACGCGGGCCAGCCGACGCGTCTCTTCAGCTTCTCCGGGGTGGCGGCGAGCATCTCGGCGTCGAAGCCCATTCCGGCCATGACGGTGAAGCAGCGGTCGTCGACGGCGCCCACGTCGATGCGGCGCCGGTTCCCGCCCGTGGCGACCGCGATGCCCGCCCTCACATCCGACGACAGTCCCAGGTTGGTGGCGAGCAGGTTGCCCGTGCCGGAGGGCAGGATCGCCAGCGCCACGTCGGTCCCGGCGAGTTCGCTCGCGCAGGCCATCACGGTGCCGTCACCCCCGCACGCGAACACGACTTTCACGCCGTCGGAGATCGCCCGGCGGGTCTGCCCGCAGCCTGGATCGTCCGGGGTGGTCGGAAGCCACAACGGCTCGGGCCAGCCGGCCTCGGCGAGTGCGGCGCAGATGTCGCGGCGGCGACCGTCGAGATCGGTGACCTTCGACGGGTTGACCACGACCGCCGAGCGGGTCGCGGTCTGCACCTGTGGCGTCGACACCGGGGACGAGACCGTCACGGGCCCACCTTCCGGTACCCGGCCTGGAAGAAGCAGTAGAGACCGAACGCGGCGAGGCCGACGGCGATGAGGAGTAGTAGGAAGGCTCCGTACGGCTGGCCGACCAGTAGGCGCAGCGCGGCGTCCAGCCCTCGGGACTTGGCGGGGTTGTGGCTCGTCGCGGCCTGGAAGAGCAGTACGCCGACGATCCCGAAGGCGATGCCCTTGGCGATGTAACCGACCTGACCCAGCCGGATGGCCGTACGCCTGGCCGGGCGACTCATCCGTGTGATCATCAGGCGCTTTTCGAACTTGCGGCGGGCGCCGTAGATGACCAGGCCGACGCCGATGGCCACGACCGCGGCGCCGCCGAGCCCGATCAGCAACAGTCCGGCCGGGTGGGCCATGATGCCGGCAGTGGTCTTCTGCGTCTGCTCGGCGTTGGAGGTCGGCGTGCCCACCACCACCTTGTACGCGGTCCAGGCCAGCGCCGCGTAGACGACGGTCCGCGCGGCGGAGGCCACCCGCTCGGCGGTACGGGAGAAGCCGCGCTCCTCACGGTGTCCGATGAACGCCAGCAGCAGTTGCCAGGCGGCCATGGCGCCCAGGCCGACAATCGTCACCACGAGCAGGAACCGGCCGAACGGCTGGTCGGCGAGGTACCGGAAGGCCCCGGCCTGGTCGCCTTCGCCTGTCGGATGGCCGAGGGCGATCTGTACGGCGAGCCAGGCGACCGCGAGGTGCAACAGTCCGTACCCGACGAACCCGATCCGGGTGAGCGTCTCGAGCGCGTTGCTCCGGGCGGCCCGACGGGCGGTGCGTCTGGCGGAGTGCGCGACAGTCATGGGCCTGGTATCCCCAAGACGGTCGTCGATTCAAACCTGAGGGCGTTGGGTACCAACGCGGCTGACCCCGTACCGACGCGGCCGACCCCGTACTGACGCGGCTGACCCCGTACCGACTCCGGAGGACATGGTGACCGCCGACCCGACCCCTGCTACTCCGCGGTGGAGCAGTCGGCTCTCCGGCCGCAATCTCAGCCGTGTCGCCCTCACCGGTGCCGCTGCCCTGGTCTTCGCCGGGCTCGTGCTGCTCGTGCGGATGCGGTGGTTGCCCATGGAATCGGTGGACCGGGGCCTCGCCGCCGCGCTCAACGAAGCGGTCGCGGGTCACCGGCCCGCGGTGACCGCGCTGGAGTTCGTCACCCGGCTCGGCAGCCACGCCGTCCTCGGGTGGCTGGTCGCCATCGCGACCGTCCTGCTGGTGGTGCGCCGCCGGTTCCGGCTCGCCGGGTATCTCCTGGTGACCGGCGCGGGCGCGCTGATCCTCGACCCGGCGCTCAAGCACGCCGTGGGACGGCTGCGGCCCGTGGTGGAGCATCCGGTCGCTACCGGCGGCGGCAACAGCTTCCCCAGCGGGCACGCCCTGGCGTCGGTCATCGTGTACGGGGCGCTGCTGCTGGTCTTCGCGCCGGCCTTGTCGCGGCGCGCCCGCCGGCCGGTGACCGTCGCCGTCGCCGTGCTGATCGTGGCGATCGGGTGCACCCGGCTGGCGTTGGGCGTGCACTTCCTCTCCGACGTGATCGGGGCGTGGTGCCTGGGCGTCGTGTGGCTCGGCATCACCACGTACGCCTTCGAGTTGCACCGGCGGGAGACCGGCCATCGGGTGACGCGGCCCCTCGCCGAAGGCTTGGAGCCCGAGGCAGCCGCCGATCTGAAGCCGGCCGGTCCAGCGGTCGACGCCGAGGTCGTCCGCGCCCGGCTGGCCATCGCCGGTAGCGCCGTGGCGTGGGTGCTCGTCTTCGGCGTGCTCTGCGCGATGGGGATTCCGCTGGCCCGCTACCACCACGGAAACGGCGACATCCTCGGCGATCACACCATCCCGCACTGGTTCGCCGCCCACCGCACGCCCGTCCTCAATGACGTCAGCTACCTCGGCGGCCAGGCCGGCAACACGCACATGATCCTCGCGGTCGGCCTGGTCGCCGGTGCCGTCGCGCTGGCCGCGATCCGGCGGTGGCGGCCAGTGATCTTCCTGCTGGTGACGATGTTCGGCGAGTTGAGCCTGTTCCTGACCAGCGCCGCGTTCGTCGACCGGGAGCGGCCCGACGTGCCGCACCTGGACGGCCGGCTGCCCACGTCGAGCTTCCCGTCGGGCCACGTCGCGGCGACCATCCTGCTGTACGCCGCCATCGCCGTGCTCGCCCTGCCCCGTATCCGCCAGTGGTGGCGGTGGCTGTTCGTGGCGGCCGCCGTGCTGATGCCGCTGTGGGTGGCCGGGTCGCGGATGTACCGAGGCATGCACCACCCGACCGACGTGCTCGGCAGCCTGATTCTGGCCGCCGGTTGGCTGGCCGCGATGGTGTACTTCGTCCGGCCCAACTGCGATGTCCGCGCTGATGGGCACCGCCCTCCGGCTGACACGCCCGCGAAGATCGCCGCCCGGACCGGTTAGCTCACGACTCGATGTCCTGGGGCGGGCGAACCTCCCGGAGTGGAAGGTCTCGTCCGTAGTCGGACACGAGTTGGCCGTACTTCACGTCGAAGGCGGGCCGCTCGGACCGGATGCGCGGGAGATATTCGAAGTTGTGCGTCGGGGGCGGGCAGCTGGTCGCCCACTCCAGCGAGTTTCCGTAGCCCCACGGGTCGTTGACCGTCGCCCTCGGCCCGTACTTGAACGACTTCCACACGTTCCAGAGGAACGGCAGGGTCGAGGCGCCGAGGATGAACGATCCGATGGTGGAGATGGTGTGCCAGGTGGTGAATCCGTCCTGGGGCAGGTAGTCGGCGTAGCGGCGGGGCATGCCCCGCGCGCCCAGCCAGTGCATCACGAGGAACGTGGTGTGGAAGCCGATCAGCGTCAGCCAGAAGTGGATCCGGCCCAGGCGCTCGTCCAGCATCCGCCCGGTCATCTTGGGGAACCAGAAGTAGATCCCCGAGTACACCGCGAACACGATCGTGCCGAACAGCACGTAGTGGAAGTGCGCCACCACGAAGTACGTGTCGTGCACGTGCCAGTCGATCGGCGGTGAGCCGAGTTGCACCCCGGTCAGCCCACCGAGCAGGAACGTCACCAGGAAGCCCACCGCCCACAGCATCGGCGTCTCGAAACTTAGCTGCCCCTTCCCCATGGTGCCGATCCAGTAGAAGAACTTGATCCCCGTCGGCAGCGCGATCTGGAACGTGAACAACGAGAAGAACCGCAGGAGTACCTGGCCGGTGGCGAACATGTGGTGCGCCCACACGGTCATCGAGTAGGCCGCGATGGCGATGGTGGCGGCGACCATCCCCTTGTACCCGAAGAGGGGTTTACGGCTGAAGACCGGGATGACCTCGGTGATGATGCCGAAGAACGGCAGCGCCACGATGTAGACCTCGGGGTGTCCGAAGAACCAGAACAGGTGCTGCCAGAGCATCGGGCCGTTGTAGCCCGGGTCGAAGACGTGCGAGCCGAGGATCCGGTCGGACAGCAGCACCAGCAGCGCCGCGGTGAGCACGGGAAACGCGAACAGCACCATGATCGCGGTGACCAGGATGTTCCAGGTGAAGATCGGCATCCGGAACATGGTCATGCCGGGTGCCCGCAGGGTGACGATCGTGGTGATCATGTTGACCGAGGCGAGGATCGTGCCCACGCCGGACAGGGCCAGGCCCACGATCCACATGTTGGCGCCCGAGCCCGGGGTGTTGTCGGCGTGGCTGAGGTTGGCGTAGGCGGTCCACCCGAAGTCCGGCGCCCCGTTGGGGGTGAGGAACGAGCCCAGCACCATGGCGCCGCCGAAGGCGAACAGCCAGAACGAGAGGTTGTTGAGCCGCGGGAACGCCACGTCGGGGGCGCCGATCTGCAGCGGCACGATGTAGTTGGCGAACCCGAACGCGATCGGGGTCGCGAACAGCAGCAACATGAGCGCGCCGTGCATCGTGAAGAGCTGGTTGTACTGCTCGGTCGACAGGAACTGGAGCCCCGGCCGGGCCAACTCGGCGCGCATGATCAGCGCCATCACACCCGCCGCCACGAAGAACAGGTACGACGTGACGATGTACATGATGCCGATCTTTTTGGCATCGGTGGTCCGCAGCCAGTCGAGGATCACCGAACCGGGATGCGCATGATGGACCGGGCCCGGATAGGGCTGCACCGGCTGCGGTCGGAGCACCCGCTCCGGTTCCGACGGTCTCGTCGGCGCCAGGGTGGCCCCGCCCGCCTCATGAGTGCCCAGGTCCGGGCCGGGCGGCGGCCGCACGGCCTCGCGCGAGAGCTCCCACTCGTCCTCGGACTCGAGTTCCCCCCGATGGCCTCGATACTCCGGCTGGAGAGCTTCACCAGGTTCGGGAATCCTGACGGGGCGGGCACCCTGCTGACCCGGCTCGAGCGGGCCGACCGGTGGGTCCGTGCTCTCGGGGCTTCGTGGTGGGCCACGACGCTTGCCGAACATAGGGAGCGATGTACCCCGTCGGTAGCAGCCAAACCCGCCGGTAGCGTTTAAAGGGCCGGTAGCGGCTAAAGCGGTTGGGTCACCACGTTCGTCGGGGCCAGCCGGCACACCACGCGCACCGAGTCCGGGGCGTACTCCTCGTACGGGCCGTTCAGGTACCGCTGGGCCAGCCGGTTGATCAGCTCCTGGCCGCCCTCCTGGGTCAACCTGACCTGGCCACGCGCCTCGAAGTAGCGGTACGGGTCGGCCGGGTCGTACGCGCAGATCGAGATGCGCGGGTCCCGCCGCATGTTCTTCGTCTTGCGCCGTCCCAGGATCGTGGAGAACACGATCTCGTCGCCCTCGCGCATGGCCCAGACGACACTCGACTGCGGACTGCCGTCAGGGTTGAGCGTGCTCAGCACCACGAACGTGTCGCGGTCGAGCAGTTCCTTGGCCAACTCGGGAAGCGCCACAGGCATGGCGGGCCCATACCCGAAGAGCGTGGCGGCTAACAGCCCAGCCGGTCGATGCGGGCGGCAGGCCCGGTGCCCGGCTTTCGGGAGTTGACGTTGGACGACGCGGTACCCACCCGGCGACGCTGGCTCGCCGCTGGACTGGTCGCGCTGGTCGCCGTCGGATCCGGCGCGGCCGTGTCATGGTGGGGCGGCGCCGTCGTCGCCGCCGGTTGGGGCGGCACGCTCGTCGACACCGGCTGGACCCCGTGGCTTCTGCCGGCGTCCCGGCTGCTGCTGGACGCGTCCGCCGTGGTCACCGTCACGTTGCCGGGGTCCACGCGGCTGCTGATGACGGCCCTGGCCGGGTTCTCGGTGCTTGTCGTGACGGTCGCGCTCATCGCGCCGGTCCGACCGCCGGACCTGCTGATCACGGCCGCATTGCTGATGCCGGCCGTGACCATGGCGGCCTGGTGCGCGCTGCGCCCGGAGGCTGCGCCGGTCGAGCCGGCGTCGGGCCGGGCCTGATCTGGACGCCGAAGACGTCCGGAGCCACCACCGACGGCGGCATCCGGTACGCGGTCGACAGTTGGGATCACCGGGTCGTATCGCCCTCGCCGGTGTGGTCCTTCGCGAACTGCACGCCCTTGTCGAGGTGGTCGGTGTACTGGTTCTTCGTATTCTCGTCGATCTTCTCGCGGAGCTTGTCCAGCGCCTGATCGACCTTGTCGTCGTGCTCGTCCAAGAGTTTCTTGGCCTTGTCCATGAAGCTGTCCATGGCATGACTCCTTCCCTGCGGACGGAGTCCACAAACGACTACAGATCGTCCATCGCGCGGTAGACACGCTTGTCGGAGACCGGGTACGGGGTGCCGAGCGCCTGCGCGAAGAGGCTGACCCGTAGCTCTTCGACCATCCAGCGGATCCGACGCAGGCCGGGGGGGTCGGCCACCTCGTGGCGCAGTTGCTCGTACTCCTGCCAGACCTGCTCGACCGTGGCCGTGGACTGGCGGTCGCGCTGCAGGTTGCCCCCGACCCGGTCCAGCCGGTACTCGATGGCCTTCAGGTATCGCGGCAGCTCACCCAGGTGATCCCAGCCGGTGTCGGTGACGAACCCGCGGTAGATCAGCCGGGACAGCTGCCCCCGCATGTCCGCCAGGGCCGCCACGAGAGCCAGGTTGGAGGTCGCGGCCAGCCGCTTCTCCACCTGGTACGCGGCCGCCAGAATCGGCTGCACCTCGGTGACGATGGCGAACATGGTGTCGGCGAGGCCGGCGCGTACATGCTCGCGAAGCGTCTCGAAGCCGGCCGACTCCCAGGCCGGTCCGCCGCCGTCCGCCATCAGCTTGTCGAGTGCGGCGGTGACGCAGTCGTCGAGCAGGTCCGACGCGCTGCGGTGCGGGTTACGGCTCAGCGCCAGCTTCGCCTGGTTGGTGAGGCGGGCGTTGACGACCTTGACCGGCGATGGGACGTTCAGCTGCAGCAACCGCCGGGTGCCCAGCCACATCGCCGCCTGCTGCTCGGCCTCCGACTCGAATACCCGGACGGCGACGCTGTCGCCCTCGTCGACGAGCGCCGGGTAAACGGTTACCTCGTAGCCCGCGCGTACCTGGCGCGCGGTTCGGGGTACGTCGACGAAGTCGCGCAGGCCGCGCCGTTCGATGGCCGCGGCGGCCGCCGAGATGGTCTCCTGCACCTTCGGCTTGAGCCGCTCCCGCAGCGCGGCCAGGTCTTTGCCCTCTGCGAGGGACTTCGCGTTCTCGTCGACCACCCGGAACGTCATACGAAGGTGGTCGGGCACCTTCGAAAGGTCCCAGGCCGAACGGGGCACGGCCACGCCGCCGAGGTGGCGCAGTTCGCGTTCGAGCGCCTCCAGCAGCGGCCCCTGCCCGGTGTTGAGGCGTTGCAGGGCGTCGGCGGCGAAGTCGGGTACCGGAACGAAGTTGCGCCGTACCGGTTTGGGCAGTGATCGGATCAGGGCGGTGACCAGTTCCTTGCGCAGGCCCGGTACCTGCCACTCGAACGGTTCGGCCGGCACCCGCGCGAGCATCGGCAACGGGACGTGCACGGTGACGCCGTCGGCCTCGGTACCCGGCTCGAACTGGTAGGTCAGTCGCAGCCGCAACTCGTCATGGAGCCACACGTCGGGATAGTCGCCCTCGCTGATCCCGCCCGCGCCGTCGTTGATCAGCATCGACTTCTCGAAACTGAGCAGGTCGGGATCGGCGTGGCGGGCCTTCTTCCACCAGGCGTCGAAGTGCCGGGCCGAGACGACGTCGGCCGGGATGCGCTGGTCGTAGAACTCGAACAGCGTCTCGTCGTCGACCAGGATGTCGCGGCGACGGGCCCGGTGCTCCAGGTCCTCGACTTCCTCGAGCAGTTTGCGGTTGTCGTGGAAGAACGTGTGGTGGGTCTGCCAGTCGCCCTCCACGAGGGCGTGGCGGATGAACAGTTCGCGCGCGAGCGGTGGGTCGATACGACCGAAGTTCACCTTGCGCTGCGCGACGAGCGGCAACCCGTACAGCGTCACCTTCTCGTACGCCATCACGGCGCCCTGCTTCTTCTCCCAGTGCGGCTCGCTGTAGCTGCGCTTCACCAGGTGCTGGGCCTGCGCCTCGACCCACTCCGGCTCGATCCGGGCGTTGACGCGCGCCCACAGCCGGGACGTCTCCACCAGTTCGGCGGACATGACCCACCGGGGCTGCTTTTTGAACAGTGCCGAGCCGGGGAAGACGGCGAACTTGGCGCCGCGGGCCCCGACGTAGTCCTGCTGCTTCTGGACGTCTTTCAGCCCGACGTGGCTGAGCAGGCCGGCGAGCAGCGACTGGTGAACCGCTGTGCCTTCGGCCGGCGTGGTGGTGTCCCGCGTGACGCCCAGACTCTTCAACACCTGCCGCAGCTGGCTGTAGATGTCCTGCCACTCACGTACCCGCAGGAAGTTGAGGAACTCCCGCTTGCACATCCGGCGGAA
>JAOPWA010000337.1 GCA_025965915.1 Dactylosporangium sp.
TCGCGAGCGGGTCCGCTCTCGTCCTGCGTACACGGGCGGTCAAGGACGAGGTACTGCCGCTGGCCGCGGTGCGCGCGGCGCTCGAGACGCACCTGGCGCAGGTACGCGACTTACCCGACGAGCGGCGCGCCGAGGCGCACGAGCGGCTGCGGCGCGCAGCGGACGTCGCCGGCGCCGCCCTGGTACGCAACCTCTCGCCAGCACTGACGGCGGTCCTCGCCGACCGGCCCGGACCGCCGGCCGACGGTCGCGACGACCGGCTCTTCGCCGCCGTGGCGATCTTCCTGGCGGAGCTGGCGCGCGAGTACGGCAACGGCGTCCTGGAGGTCGACGACGCCCAGTGGCTCGACGCGGCATCCCGCCGGGTGCTCGAACTGCTGGCGCCGGACCTGCCCGGCGCGCCGCTGCTGGTCGTACTGACCTACCTGGACGGAGCCGACACGACAGTGGCCGACCTGGGTCGCGCGGTCGACACCGAGGTCGTCGCCGGTGCGCTCGAGCACGCCGGTACGGCGTCCCTGGTCGCGTCCCGGCTGCCCGGCGCCACCGTGACGCCGGAACTGGTCGCGCACGTCGCCGCCCGTACCGGCGGGCTGCCGCTGGCGAGCGTGGAGTACCTCCGGCAGTTGGTCGGCACCGGGCTACTGGTCCCGATGTGGGGTGCCTGGCGCCTCGACGAGGGCGGCCTGGACCGCCTGCACCTCTCCCAGGATGTCGGCGACCTGATCGTCTCGCGGCTCGACGGACTGCCGGCCCACGCCCGCGAGATGCTCGTGGCCGCCGCTGTGGTCGGCAACCGCTTCCGGTTGGAGGTCGTGGCCGCCGCCTCTGCACTGCCCGTGGAACAGTTCGTCGCCGCGCTCGACGCGGCGGTCACCCGCCGGCTGGTCGAGCCCCGAGAAGACGGCCGGTACGGGTTCATCCACCCGAGCATCCGGGACGCGCTGCTGGCACAGGTGCCGGCGACGGGGCTGCAGCGGCTGCACACCGCGGTCGCCGTCAGCCTCGACGAGCTGGCTGCCCAGTCACGCGACCCCGGCCACGTCTACGCGGTCGCCCGCCACCACGCCGAGGCCGGCCCCGGCGCCGACCCGTCGGCGTTCTACGCAAGCGCACTCGCCGCCGGTCAGCAGGCGCTCATCGACCAGGTCCCGACGGACGCGGTGACGTTCCTGGAGCAGGCGCGGACCGTTGCCGGAGCTAGTGGCCGCACCGTCGGCGCCGAGCTGCTGCACCCGCTCGCCACCGCCTACCTTCGGGCGGGCCGGTTCGCCGACGTGCTGTCCACATTGGAAGTGGCGCTGGCCGGGGAGCAGGATCCGCAGCGTCGCGCCGAGTTGTACCGGACGATGGTCGAGCTGCACCACACCACCTGGTCGGACGACCGGGCGGTCCGCGCAGCGCGGCAGGGGCTCGCGGAACTGGGCCACGGGCTGCCACGCAACCCGCTCGCCCTGGTTTTTACGACCCTCGCCATCGCGCTCGCGGGCGCGCTGGTCGGCCGGTTCCGCATCGGATTCGGCACCGCTCGCGGACGTCGGCGCGAGGAGCTTGCGACCAGAGCCGCCCTGCTCGCCGCGGGCGCCTACGCTGCCGGGATCGGCCTGCGGCTGAAGGAGACGGCAATTCTCGCGCTCCGCGGCCTGTATACGGTGAACCGGCTCGGCCCCTGCCCGCCGTATGTCCAGGTGCACTCCCTTCTCGGGTACCTCGCGGCCCTGCTCAAGCGGCGCCGGCGCGCCGAGCGCGCGTTCGCCCGTGCCGCTCAGGCAGCGGAGGCGCTCGGCGACCCGGCCATGGTCGCCTACACCGAGTGGATGCGGAGCATGGCGCTACTGTTCGGCGGCTTCGACGATGGGGCCGGCTGGGACAAGACGATCTCCCGGCACACCCGGTGGTTGGAGCCGGGCCAGTTCATCGCCGGGTTGGCCACCGCCGGCATCCGGCTCGTACTGCGCGGCTACACCCGCGAGGCGCAAGCGGCCTACGAGCAGGGCATGCGCCACCTGCCGGATCCGGCCCAGGCCAACGGCACCTCGTTGGCGATGCTCAGCGTCATGATCCCTGCCCAGCAGGGTCGGCCGGCCGAGGCCGCGGCCGCGCTCGCGTCGCTGCGCGCCTCGTTTCCGAACGGCTCCGGTACACCGGTGCAGCGGGCGAACATCATGACAGCCGCGGCCTGCGCCGCCGTCGAACAGGGCGAGTTCGGCGCGCCCTTCGACGAGATGGTGGCCGAGTTCGAAGGACTGGGACTGCGCCGCTCGGACCTCATGCCCCAGCACGAGTGGTTCTACGTCTACCGGGCGCATGGCCGCCTCGCGCAGTTGCGGGTGGCGCCGGATGGCGAGCGGGCGGCCCGGCTCGCGGTTGCCGGGCGCGCGGTACGGGAGCTTAGCCGCGTCACCACCACCCCGCTGCTCAAGGTCGCCCACCAGATAGCCAAAGCCGCGCTGGAGCAGCAGCGTGGCCGCGGGCAGAAGGCCATCGAGCTGGTCGATCGGGCCGATCGGGCGGCGCGGACGCTGGATGCGCCCCTGGTGTCGTTCGAGGTGGCCCGGATCCGGGCCCGCGCCTTCCGGGAGCTCGGGCTCACCGCAGAAGCTGAGCGGCAGGCGCGCAACGCGTACGTGCTGGCCGTCGGGTACGGCTGGGAGCACCGCCGTCGCCAGGTACGGGTGGAGTTCGGCGTGGACGACGCTCCGTCGGTCGCGCGGTTCACGCAAGTGGCCGACCGGAGCTCCGGCAGCAGCAGCCGCAACCGCCGCCTGGAGGCGCTGCAGCAGGTCAGTGTGGCCGCGGCGAGCGTCCTGGACCCGCAGCGACTGGCCGGCGTCGCGCTGGACGAGACGCTGGGCATTCTCGGCGCCGAGCGGGCCTTGATGTTCCTGGTCGACGACGAGGGCAATGCGGTGCCGTTCGCGGGGCGCGACGCGGCCGGCAACGACATCGACGCCGGGAGCGGGTACGGCTCAACCCTGGTCCGCCGGGTACTCGAGACCGGCGAGGCGCTGGTCGTCACCGGAACCGACGAGGGCGCGGCGCTGGGTTCGCAGAGCGTCGTGGTGCATGGGCTACGCAGCATCATGGTGGCCCCGGTGCAGCTCAAGGGCGTCCTGCGCGGCGTCGTGTACCTCGACAGCCGCGTGGCGCGCGGGATCTTCACCGAGGACGATGTGGAGGTGCTGACCGCGATCACCCACCACGTCGCAGTGTCACTGGAGACCGCCCGGGCGGCGCAGCTCGACGTCGAGGTCCGCACCAGGCGCAGGCAGCAGGAACTCGCCGAGACGCTGCGCGCGAGCCTGGCCGAGCTCAGCGCCATCCTCGACCCGGCGCAGCTGATGAACCAACTGTTCACCACCCTGTACGGCCAGGCCGGGGCACGGGCCGGCTGCCTGCTGCACGGCCGCGGGGCACAACTGACCGCCGTCGCGGTCGCCGGCGCGGTCGAGGGGACGGCACTCGGCTCGGAGGTCGACCTGTCCGCCGATCCCGCGTTCGCGGCGCTGTGCACTGCTCCGGCGGCGACGATCGTCGGCGGCGACGACCTGCCACCCGCGGTGCGCGCGTTGTTGGGCGGGCACCGGGCGGCCCTTGTCGTGCCACTGGTCGCCCGTGAGGGCCCGGTCGGACTGGTGGTCCTGGGCGGTGCGGCATTCGACGACAGCGGCCGCGCGGTCTGCGCCGGGCTGGCGAGCCAGGGCATGAGCGCGTACGACAACGCGCTGCTGTTCAGCCGCGTACAGGAGCTCGCGACCACCGACGAGCTGACCGGCGTCCCCAACCGCCGCCACTTCTACGCGCTCGCCGGCACCCTGGTCTCGGCGGCGCGGCGCAACGGGCGGGTCCTGGGCGCGATCATGCTCGACATCGACAAGTTCAAGTCGATCAACGACACGTACGGGCACGCCGTCGGTGACGACGTCATCCGCGCGGTGGCGGAGCGGGTCGCCGCCAGCGTCCGGGGTTCCGACGTCGTCGGCCGGTACGGCGGCGAGGAGTTCGCCGCCGTCCTGCCGGATCTTGACGACGACGTCGACCTGGCCGAGCGGATGCGCGCCGCGGTGGCGGCGTCCCCGGTGCCCACCCGCAGCGGCTCCGTCCCGGTGACCGTCAGCGTCGGCCTGGCCCGGCTCGACCCGGTCGACGACGACCTCGACCAACTGCTCGCCAGAGCCGATCACGCGCTGTACCGGGCCAAGGAGGCGGGCCGGAATCGGGTCGAGGAGGCTTAACGGCGGCTCTCCGCAGGTACCGGAGAGCCGCCGCATTGGTAGCGAAGCGTCAGGAGCCGACGTAGTACTTGTCGGCCACCTCGAGGGCTTCGTCGAGGATGGCGATGCCGTCGAGGGCCTCGCTGGCTGACACGGTGCAGGGTGGGACGACATGTACCCGGTTGAAGTGCGTGAACGGCCACAGGCCGGCGGACTTGCAGGCGGCGGCGAACTCGGCCATCGGCGCGGCCTCGGCGCCGGCGGCGTTGTACGGGACGAGCGGTTGGCGGGTCGCACGGTCGCGGTCGAGTTCGAGGGCCCAGAACACGCCGAGACCGCGTACCTCACCGATTGAAGGGTGCCGGTCGGCCAGGTCGCGTAGGCCCGGCCCGATGACATCCTCACCGAGGACGCGCGCGTGCTCGACGATCACCTCATCTTTGAAGATGCCGATGGAGGCGACCGCGGACGCACAGGCCAGCGGATGACCGGAGTACGTGAGACCGCCCGGGTAGGGGCTGTGGGCGAAGGTCTCCGCGATCGCACGGGAGATGACGACTCCGCCGAGCGGGACGTAGCCGGAGTTGACGCCCTTGGCGAAGGTGATCAGGTCGGGGGTGACCTCCCAGTGGTCCACGGCGAACCACTCGCCGCACCGGCCGAAGCCGGCCATCACCTCGTCGGCGATCATCACGATGCCGAATTCGTCGCAGATCGCGCGTACGCCGGCCAGATATCCGTCCGGCGGGACCAGGATGCCGTTGGTGCCGACGACGGTCTCGAGCACGATGGCCGCGATGGTCCGTGGCCCTTCGAACGCGATGAGGTCGCGCAGGTGCGTGAGTGCTCGCGCGCACTCCTCGGCCTCGGTCGTCGCGTGAAACGCCGACCGGTACAGGTATGGCCCCCAGTAGCGGACAACGCCGGGCGAGCCGGGCTCCGAGGCCCACCGGCGCGGATCGCCGGTGAGCGCGATGGCGCCGGCGGTGGCGCCGTGGTAGCTGCGGTACGCGGCGAGGACCTTGTGCCGTCCGGTATGCACGCGGGCCATCCGTACCGCGTTCTCATTGGCCTCGGCGCCGCCATTGGTGAAGAAGACGTGGTCCAGATCGCCGGGAGCGAGTTCGGCGATCAGGCGGGCCGCTTCGCTCCGCACGTCGTTGGCGAACCCCGGTCCGATGGCGCAGAGCCGGCCGGCCTGCTCCTGGATGGCTGCCACCAGACGCGGATGCTGGTAGCCGATGTTGATGTTCACCAGCTGCGAGGAGAAGTCGAGGTAGCGGTTACCGGCGTAGTCCCAGAAGTACGATCCGGACGCGCCCGCGATCGGCAGCGGGTCGATCAGAGCCTGCGCCGACCACGAGTGAAAGACGTGCGCCCGGTCATCCGCGCGTACGCGCGCCGCGTCGGCGACGGTAGCCGAGTCGACGGGCGCCGAGTCGATGAGTTCAGTCATGGAACGTGTCTCCTAGCGGGTCTGCGGGAAGCCGAGGTCGATCGTGGACGTCGCGGGGTCCGGCCATCGTGACGTCACGACCTTGCCGCGGGTGTAGAAGTGGATCCCGTCCGCGCCGTACATGTGGGTGTCGCCGAACAGCGACGCCTTCCATCCGCCGAATGAGTAGTACGCCACCGGTACGGGGATCGGCACGTTGACGCCGACCATGCCGGCCTCGACCTCGAACTGGAATTCGCGGGCGGCACCGCCGTCGCGGGTGTAGATCGCGACGCCGTTGCCGAACTCGTGCCGGTTCACCAGTTCGACCGCTTCGGTGTACGACTCCGCGCGTACCACGCACAGAACGGGGCCGAAGATCTCGTCGGTGTACACGCTCATGTCCGGCGTGACGTGGTCGAGCAGTGTGACGCCGAGGAAGAAGCCGTCCTCGGGCACGTCGGCGTCGCGACCGTCGACGACGACGGTGGCGCCGGCAGCGGCTCCCTGCTCGATGTAGTCGCGGACGCGGTCCCGGTGCGCAGCTGTGATCAGCGGCCCCATCTCCGAGTCTGGGTCGGTGCCGGCGCCGATGCGCAGCTTCGGCAGTCGCGCCGCGATGGCCTCGACGAGCCGATCACCGGCGTCGCCTACCGCCACGGCAACGGAGATCGCCATGCACCGCTCGCCCGCTGAGCCGTAGGCGGCGGAGACCGCGGCGTCTGCCGCCATGTCGATGTCGGCGTCGGGGAGCACCACCATGTGGTTCTTCGCTCCGCCGAGGGCCTGCACCCGCTTGCCGTTCGCGGTCCCGGTCTCGTAGATGTAGCGGGCGATGGGCGTCGACCCCACGAAGCTCACCGCTGCGACGTCAGGGTGGGCGAGCAACCCGTCCACCGCTTCCTTGTCGCCCTGCAGCACGGTGAACACGCCGTCAGGCAGACCGGCGTCCTTCCAGAGTTGCGCCAGGAACAGGGCCGCCGACGGGTCCTTCTCGCTCGGCTTGAGAATGAACGCGTTACCGCAAGCAATGGCGTTGGCGCACATCCACAGCGGCACCATCGCGGGAAAGTTGAACGGCGTGATCCCGGCGACCACGCCGAGGGGTTGGCGGATGGAGTACACGTCCACGCCGGTCGCCGCCTGCTCCGAGAAGCCGCCCTTGAGCAGATGGGGCACTCCACAGGCGAACTCGGCGTTCTCCAGACCGCGTGCGATCTCGCCCGCGGCGTCCGACAGCACCTTGCCGTGTTCACGCGTGATCAGCTGCGCCAGTTCGGACGTTCTCGCATGCAGTAGCTCGCGGAACGCGAACAGCACGGCCGCACGGCGCGACAGGGATGAACGACGCCACTGGACAGACGCGGCCTTGGCCGAACGCACTGCGGTGGCGATCTCGGTGGCGCCGGCGAGGTCTACCTCGCCTGACTGCGCGCCGGTGGCCGGGTCGAAGACGGGCGAGGTGCGACCGGACGTACCCGACGTGAGGCGTCCGTCGATCCAGTGCGAGATGTGCGGGCTCATGGCGCCACGGTACGTGTTTCCGGTCGCCATACAAAGCATTCATTGTTATGTTACAACAATGTCGGACCCGCTTCTGATCAGCCTCGAGGAGCGCCTCGAAGAACAAACCGCCCGCGGCATCGCGAATGCCGTCACCCGCGCGATGCGTGACGGTGTGCTGGAGCCGGGTACGAGGTTGCCGCCGATCCGGACCGTGGCGGCGCAACTTCAGCTGTCACCGACCACCGTGAGCGCCGGGTGGGCCCTGCTCGCCCGATCCGGCGCGATCCACACCGACGGGCGTCGTGGCACGACGATCGCCGACATCCGTGCGACCGGGCCGGAGCGTTACCGTCGCGCCCTGCAACGGCAGATGGTCTTCGATCTCGACCTTTCCACCGGCGTTCCCGACCCCGAGCTGCTCCCGGACCTGGGGCCTGCGCTGCGACAGCTGCGGACCGCGCCCGTGCTCCAGAGCTACCTCGACGATCCGGTGCTCCCGGAACTGGTCGAGCTCCTCCACGCGGACTGGCCCTACCGGGCCGAGGAGATGACCCTCGTCGACGGTGCGATGGACGCACTAGACCTCGCCGCCAGGTCCCTGCTGCGCTTCGGTGACCGCGTGGTGGTCGAACACCCGTGCTTCCCGCCGCTTCTCGACCTGCTCGAGGCGATCGGAGTCGAGATCGTCGGGGTTCCGGTCGACGACGAGGGAATGTCGGCCACGGGTCTCGCCCAGGCGGTGACGGCGCCGGTGGTGGCGGTCTTCCTGCAGCCGCGGGCGCAGAACCCGACCGGCGCGTCGCTCAGCCAGGCGCGAGCCGACGAGGTGGCCGCGGTCCTACGCCGCGCCGGCACGTGCGTGATCGAGGACGACTCGGCCGGTGCGGTGTCCGCGACCATCGATGTCAGCCTGGGCCGCTGGATCCCGCAGCAAACCCTGCATGTACGCAGCTTCTCCAAGTCACACGGACCGGACCTGCGGCTGGCCGCGATGAGCGGCCCGGCGAACCTGATGGCCAAGTTGGTGGGACGCCGGCAACTCGGGCAGGGCTGGAGCAGCAGACTGCTGCAGCGGGTCCTCGTCAACCTGCTCACCGACGAGCAGGCGGTCAGGCAGGTGGCGTACGCGCGCGAAGAGTACGCCAGCCGGCGCGCCGCGTTGGTCGATGCGCTCGCCGGGCACGATGTCAACGTCGGCGGGAACGACGGTATCAATGTGTGGGTGCCGGTCCTGGACGAGTCGGCGGCGTTGCTGCGCCTGGCCAGCCAGGGGATCGGCGTGGCCCCCGGGTCCCCCTTCGCCGTGCTGCCGGGACCGATGAATCACATCCGCGTCACCGCCGGGCTGTTGGCGGACGGCCATGCCGAGGTCGCCGCCGACATCGCGGCCGCGACCCGCGCCGGCGCCTGGACAGGGCCACGCTGACCGGCCCGAGCACCTCGGGGGTTGGTGCCCGTCCGGTCCGTCCAGCGGTCAGCCCGGTTCCGGAGGCCGTTTCTTTCAGCGCCCGTTACATTGTCTGAAGTTATCGTTAGGTATCTATTTCTGCTGCTAGGGCCGTGCTTACGGTGGCCTCCACATCGGTCTGCCTCGCGCAGCCCGGTCGCATGATGGCCGAAGGGCGGATGGCATTCCGCCGGAGAGCGGAGGCAGCAGATGGGACCCAGGTTCGGCCGGCATCGTCGCCCGTTGCGACGTCATGAGGTGCTGCTCGGCGCCGTCAGCGCGGTCGCGGTCGTCGCGGCGATCGCGCTCATGGGTAGCGCCAGCGCCTCGACCGCAAGCGGCGACATCCGCGCGGCCGGCGCCCCCAACGCGGTACGTGGCAGCTACATCGTCGTGTTCAAGGACGGCATGGTGTCACCGACCACCGTGGGCACCACCGCGCGGGGCATGGCATCGAAGCAGGGCGGCGCTGTCCGACAGACCTGGGACTCGGCGGTGAACGGCTTCGAACTGCGGGCGAGCGAGAAGGCCGCGCGTCGGCTCGCAAGTGACCCGAGGGTCGCCTACGTCGAGCAGAACCAGGTCCTGCACGTCCTCGCGACGCAGCCCAACCCGCCCTCGTCCGGCCTGGACCGGGTCGATCAGCGCAGCCTGCCGCTCGACCGTGCGTTCACCGCGCCCGCCACCGCGTCGAACGTGAACGCCTACATCATCGACAGCGGCATCCGGGTTACACACGGCGACTTCGGCGGCCGCGCGACGTTCGCTCTCAACGCCATTGGCGATGGCATCGACACCGACTGCAACGGCCACGGTACGCACGTCGCCGGTACGGTGGGCGGCTCGTCTTTCGGCCTGGCCAAGAAGGTCCGGCTGTTCGCGGTGAAGGTGGTGGACTGCAACGGCGGCGGTGACGTCGCGAGCCTGGTGAACGGGATCAACTTCGTTACCCGCAACGCGGTGAAGCCGGCCGTCGCGAACATGAGTCTCGGCGGCGGTGCCAGTGCCACGGTCGACCGGGCCGTGAACGCGTCGATCGCCTCCGGCGTGACGTACGCGATCGCGGCCGGCAATGAGAACCAGAACGCGTGCAACACCAGTCCGGCGCGGGTACCCGCGGCGATCACCGTGGGCGCCACCGACCAGGGCGACGTGCGAGCCGGGTTCTCCAACTTCGGCGCCTGTGTCGACATCTTCGCCCCGGGGGTGAACATCAGGTCCGACTTCGCGGCGGCCGACAACGCCACCCAGGTACTCAGTGGCACGTCGATGGCCACCCCGCACGTGGCGGGTGCGGCGGCCCTGGTGCTCGCGCTGCACCCCAACTTCACCCCGCAACAGGTACGCGACAGTCTGGTCAACAACGCGACGCCCAACGCGGTTGCCAACCCGGGTATCGGCTCGCCGACCGGGCTGCTGTTCGTCGCGCAGAAATAGCCCGGCCGGCCGCCACGTCGACGCGATCGCGCTGGCGTGGCGGCGGCCGCGCCGCTACAGATCGTCGAGCAACTCGTCCAACGGAGTGTCGGCGTCGGCCAGACGAACCGGGTCGACCTGTCGCGCCGAGCGGATGAGCCGCTGGATCGGAGCAACGACGTCCCAGACGTTGGCGTTCATGCCGGCGAGCACGCGCCCGCCGGCGGTCCAGAAGGCGATGAACTCGCGCTTGGCGAGGTCACCGCGGATGACTACCCGATCAAAATCGCCGGGTGCGGCGTGCCCCGTGTACTCCATGCCCAGGTCGTACTGGTCGGTGTAGAAGTAGGGCAGTTGGTCGTAGCTGACCGGCTGACCGAGCATGGCACGGGCGGCGGCAGGGCCACTGTTGAGAGCGTTGGCCCAGTGTTCGACGCGGATATGGCGGGCCAGCAGTGGATGGTAGGCGTTGGCGACGTCGCCGGCCGCGTAGATGTCCGGGTCGCCGGTGCGCAGCGACTCGTCGACGAGGATGCCGTTGTCGACGGGGAGCCCAGCCTGGTCGGCGAGGTCGGTGTTCGGGCGCACCCCGACGCCGACGACGACGGCGTCGGCTGGCAGCTCTGTGCCGTCGGCCAGCAGCACCGAGGAGACCCGGCCGGCGCCGCGAACTTCGCGGACCTGGGTGGCGACGTGGAAGGTGACGCCGTGGTCGCGATGCAGCTCGGCGAAGACGCGGGCGATCTCGTCGCCGAGTACCCGCTGTAGCGGCAGGTCGGCCATCTCGACGACGGCCACGCTGGCGCCGCGTTGGCGGGCGGCGGCGGCGACCTCCAACCCGATCCAGCCCGCACCGATGATCACGATGCGGGCGCCGTCGACCAGCGCGGCGGCGATGCGGCGGCTGTCGGCGAGGGTACGCAACTGCAGCACCCCGTCGAGGTGAGCGCCGGGGACGGCCAGAGTGCGCGGCGTGCAACCGGTGGCCAGCAGAAGCTTCTGGTAGGTGACGCGCTGGCCGTCGGCCAACTCGAGGCAGTGGGCGGCGCGATCGATGGCGGTGGCTCGGGTGGCGGTGCGGAGGTCGACGTCATGGTCGGCGTACCAGGCCGCGTCGTGCACGTAAACGCTGTCGGGCTCGGCGCTGCGCAGGAGCAGGCTCTTGGACAGCGGCGGTCGCTCGTAAGGGCGGTCGGACTCCTCGCCGATCAGGACGATGGAGCCATCAAAGCCCTCCTCGCGCAGTGTCTGCGCGGCCTTCGCTCCGGCAAGCCCTGCTCCGACAATCACGAATGGGCGATCTTCTGGCATCAGGCATCTCCGTCTTCTGATCGTGATGGGCCGGCTCAGCGGTGGCCGACTCAGTGGGCCGGCTCAGCGGGGGCCGACTCCGGCGAGGGTGAAGAACTCGGCGCGGGAGCGGGCGTCGTCGCGCAGGGTGCCCAGCAGGGTGGAAGTGATGGTGGTGGCGCCGCCGGCCCGGACGCCGCGCAGGGTCATGCACAGGTGTTCGGCTTCGATCACCACTCCGACGCCTCGCGGGTCGAGGTGCGTGGTCAGCCAGTCGGCGACCTGTTTGGTGAGGCGTTCCTGGACCTGGGGGCCATGGGCGAACAGTTCGACCACACGGGCGAGCTTGGACAGGCCGAGGATGCGTTCGCCGGGCAGGTATCCGACGTGCGCGACGCCGACGAATGGCAGCAGGTGGTGTTCGCAGACCGACCGGATCGGGATGGCCCGGGCGAGGACGAGTTCGTCGTAGCCCTCGTCATTGTCGAAGGTGGTCAGCCGGAACTCGCGAGGGGTGAGAAGTTCGGCGTAGGCGCGGGCCATCCGGGCCGGCGTTTCGGCGAGGCTGTCGGTATCGAGATCTATACCGAGCGCGACCAGGAACGCGGCCGCCGCCCGTTCGGCGGCTACCGGGTCGCGGCGGGGGCGCTGGTGCGCGACGCGCAGTGGGGTGACACTCACGTCAGCCGCCTCCGACGCGGAGTGCGGTGACCTGCCGTTTAGTTCGAACCAAGGGTCGCACGCGAGCACCCCCAAGCATTTTCGCCAACCAGCGTTGGCGTTGGTCCTCATGGTGCACCGCGCGTACCTGAATTTCAACAGCCTGCGTTGGTGATAATCTGAGCGGTGTGAGCAGGGGTGACCGCTGGAACGCCGTAGCGGCGCTCGTCGACCGGTCTCGACGCGCGCTCTACGACTACGTGCGTCGCCAGGACCATCCGGTCACCCGGGAAGAAGCCGCCGAGGCCCAGGGCATCTCCCGCAACCTGACCGCATTCCATCTGGACAAGCTCGTCGAGTCAGGGCTGCTGTGCGCCCGCTATGAGGCGCCTCCCGACCAGCCCAGGGGACGTGGTCGGACTCCGAAGGTCTATGAACCGGTAGGCGACGGCGTGGCCGTCACCATTCCCGAACGTCGGTACGAACTAATCGCCGAAATCCTTGCCGATGCCATCGCCAACGACCCCACCCACGCTGAGGAGGCTGCCCACCGCCACGCATTACAGCGTGGACGCGACCTCGGCGCGCAGGTACGCGCCGACGGCGACGTCGTCACCGTGCTCGCCGCCCTAGGCTTCGAGCCTCGCTCCGAACCTGGCCGGGTGCTGCTGCTCAACTGCCCGTTCCATGCCCTGGTCGCACGCCAGACCGCCCTGGTGTGCGGGCTCAACCACGCCTTCCTCACCGGCTTACTCGACGGCATCGGCCGCACCGACGTACAGGCCAGGCTGGAGCCTCGCCGCAGCACCTGCTGTGTCGAGCTCGCGGTGTGATGCCGAGCTTCAGCCGATGCTCCCGGCGGCGCGCGGAATGCCGCCAGTAGCGCACGCTCATGGAGCAGCGGCGGGTGCGGTGTGGCGCGGCGGGCGACCGCGCCACACCGGTGGTCGAACCTGTCAGGTGCGGCTGAGAACCCCGTATGCCGTACCGATGACCCCGGCCATTTGAAGGACCATCAAGCCGATCATTCCGAGGACCGGCTCGTCGCGACGGAGCATGCCAACCATCAGATAGACGCCAACGGCGACGGTCGCAAGCGTCAGAACAAGAAGAATAACCATAAATCACCCATGGGAAGTGGTAAGTGGCAACGGTGGATGCGCTCTCGACGGTCACAGGTCGCAGGACCTCCACGCGGCAACGGCTGCGCAGGGCATTGAGCGGCGTGCGGCGGTGACCGGCGTGCGGCAGTGACCCGCGCGGCAGCGGCGTTTGGGCGCTGCGGCCCGGTCATGACTATCGGAGCGCGTAAAGAGCGTGGTCTACCGGCTGGACACGGTAGGACCAGCGAGGATATTCAGGCGGCGCGCAGTGGCGCCGGCGGCGCCCGGCCACGTGACGCCAAGGCGCCCGCCGGGGCGGGCATCAACCACGCCGGCGATGAGGTCAGCGACCATCCATGGGGGAGGCGTAGCCCGGCGAGCAGTGCGGCTACCGCTATGACGAACAGCAGCACCGCACCGTGGCCACGATTGGCCACCAGCCGTGTCTGCCGCTCACCGGCAGTCTGAAACGTAGCCGTCCCGGCGGCCGCCATCACGGCCGACGGTGAACGCGGCGTATCGGCGAGGCCGGGCCGGTCGGCGCCGGCGACGTGGAACATCGCGGCGCCGATCGCCAGCATCAGCGACAGCAGCACGGCAGAGAGCCGCCACTGTGCCCGCTCGCGCCGCACCATCGACTCCCTTCGCCCCTGCCGCTTCGGCGAACCCTACCCGAACCGCCGACCGCGCCCGTCGCGTTCCGCCGACCGAGCCGGGGTCCGGCGGCGGAACACGATGGTGGCGGTGTCGATGGCGGGGCAGGTCCTCCTGGTCAGCGGTTACCGTGCGGAGGTCGCGAGCCGGACGGCGTTGCGGCCCCCCGTCTTGGCGGCGTACAGGGCGTGGTCGGCGAGGGTCATCAAGTGGGACCCGTCCGTCGCGTGCTCGGGGATTGCCGCCGCGCCGATACTCACGGTCACGGCACTCCCCGCCTCCGGCCACGTCCGGGCCGTGGCCTCGATCAGGGCGCGGATCTGTTCGGCGCGTTCGGCCGCGCGGTCGACGTCGCAGTCCACCAGTACGATCGCGAACTCTTCTCCGCCCACCCGACCGAGAAGGTCCGCTGCCCGGGTCTGGGTCTGCAGCAGCGCGGCGACCTTGCGCAGCGCGGCGTCGCCGGCGGGGTGTCCCATGGTGTCGTTGATGCGCTTGAAATAGTCGATGTCGATGATGAGCAGTGACAGCGAACCACCCTGCCGTTCTCGGCGGGCCACCTCACGGTGGAACGCCTCGTCCCAGGCTCGGCGGTTGAGCAACCCGGTGAGGCCGTCGGTACGGGCCTCCCGCTGCAGGGCCTCGATCAGGTGCGCGATCTGTCGACGCAGGGCCGACACGATGAGCAGGGCGAGTACGGTGGTGCCGGCCATGTACACCGTCGGGGTGATGCCGTTGCTGCCGAGCACCACCATGGCCGTCGGGGTGTAGGAAACGACGACCGCCCCCACGTTGAACCACCCGTCCCGGCTACCGAGGTAGTAGCTCGCGAACAGCACCGGCCAGACCATCAACAGTTCGGTTCCGTCAGTGGGAGTGGATGCGACCCACGTGCACAGCGCGATCAAACCGGTGTCGACCAGCGGGCTGGCACGTACCACCCAGCGCGGAGTCCGGTCCGGCAGCGCCACCAGTAGCAGCCCGATCGCGATCGCGACCGCGCACGAGGCCAGCACCACGGTGTTGTGGCCCCGGGAGTACTGAGGGTTGATCACGACGATACGGCACTAATCGATAGCTATTGGTAATCGGATCGGAAACCGCTTCAGATCCAGGGCATCGGGTCGACGGGGCGGCCGCCCAGGCGTACCTCGAAATGCAGATGCGGTCCGGTAGAGGCGCCGGACGAGCCTACCTGGCCGATCACCTGGCCGACGCTGACCTGTTGCCCGGGGGAGACCAGGATCTTCTGCTGGTGACCGTAACAGGTGGACAGACGCTGGCCGTCAACCTGACCATGGTCGATGCAGGTGTAGTTGCCGTACCCGCCTGACCAGCCGGCCTGGGTGACGCGGCCGGCGGCGGCCGCGACGATCTCAGTACCGGCCGGTGCTCCGAAATCGACGCCAGCGTGCAGTTGCCAGACGTGGTAGTAGGGGTCGAACCGGTTACCGAACGTACTGGTGATCGGGCCGCGTACCGGCTGGCGGAGCTTGCCGCCGCCGTAGTTGGTCGTGGTCCCCGGTGCGGGTGCGGTGGTCGTTATCGCCTGCTGGGCACTGCTGTTGACCTGTCGCTGGAGCTCCAGCGCCTCGGTCTGGCGGCGAGACAACTCGCCGTGGCCGGAGTCGATCGCCGAGGAGAGGGCCAGCACCCGGCCTTCGGGAGTGCCGACCGAGCCCTGCGCGGTCGGTGCCGCCGCGGTGCTGGACGCGGCGTCGGACGCCGCGCCGGCGGTGAGCAGCGCGACCAGTGGGGGGACCGAACCGGCCTGGTCCTGCGCGACGGCGAGGTCAGCCTTGGTCCGGATCAGAACGTTGCGGAGGTACTGCTCGCGGTGGTGGACCTCGTCCAGCCGGGCGACGAGACGGGACTGCGGCGTCGTGGCCGGGTCGACCGGTGGCTGCGGGTACAGGTCGGCGCCCGGGTCGCTGGCGATGATCGTGGCGCCGGCGTCGGGCGTTGCCACGGTCCCCGGATCGAGGGCCGTAACGCCCGGTTGCGGAGCCTGCTGGCCCGGTGCCGGGGGCGTACCGGGTGAGTCGCCCGGCTGTGTCGGCGGACCCGCCGGCGAGACTGGCGTGGGCTGCATCGCCGGCGGTGCCGGCGGTTTGACGACGGGCGGCGGCAGTGACGGCAGGCTCGGCGGCCGCGTCGGACCCGGTAGCGGGGGCAGGGTCGGGTCGGGTAGCCGGGGGAGACCGACGCCCGGACCGGTTGAGGGAACAGGCGCGGGGCCGGCGCCCGCGGGCAGGACCGCCGTCGCGACCAGGGTCACCGTGACGGCCACCGAGAGCGCGCCGCCTATGTACCATTTTGGATTCATAACCAAGCCCCAGCACCAGGTTGCGTCGGACAGGTTTCTCTTTCTGTACCTGCTTCTATATCTGCCCGGACGTCAGATGTGTCACACGTCAGGATCATCGGCGCCGCCGGAAACCGACGAGCGCCGGTGCCGGAGAACCGATGAGCGCCGGCGCCGGAGAACGATGAGCACGGCTGTCGCCAGACCGGCGACCGCGAGTACCGCGATGACCGGTACCGGGTTGACCACGCCCGCCGCCGCACTGCCAGCGGCTGACCGCGTCACTCCCGGGCGGCTCGTCGGCGTATCGCTGGGTGCCGCCTTGGCGCCCCCCACCAGGTACGCGTTGTTCGCGACGTTGTTGGCCGGGTCGGCGTCGGGCGCGCCCGAGGTGACGTTGACGAGGTTCTGCACGAGCGTTCCGGCGGCGGTGCCCGGGTGGACGGTGCCCGCGATCGTCACCTTCGGCGCCACCGCGTTGGTGTCCGAGAAGTCCACATTGCCCAGCTCACAGACGACCGTAAGGGCCGTGACGATGGGGCAGTTTCCCGGGCTGGCGTTCGCCGTGACGCCGTCGAGGTCGACCGTCGTCGTGAACGTGACCCGTACGGCCGTCAGGGCACCCGTGCCGGTGCCCGACAGTGTGATCGTGTGGGTGACCCGTTGCCCGGGTGGCGAGGCGAACGGGGTCGAGGTGAGCACGGGCGCGACGTCCAAGGCCGATGATGCCGCGGTCAGCGTCGATCCGGTCAGCGTCGATCCGGTCAGCAGCATCATCGCGACGCCGACGATCGGTACAGCACGGGCGAGCGGCATCCCGGTACTCTAACCAGCCGCCGGCGCAATGATCGTGCCGGTGACGCGCGAGGTCATCTTCGACGACGCCTGGCGCGACCGGGGTGGGGCGGGCGGACATCGCGTGACGTCCGCCCGCACCCACACTGCCGGGCCCCGAGCCGGATGCGGTCCAGGTCAGGCGAGGACAGGGATCAGAGTGGCGGCGAAAGCCAGGTAGAACACCGCCGCGAACGACAGCGTCTTCGCGGTGAACTTGCGGGTGCGAAGCAGGATGAGCAGGTACACGATCCCGACCATGGTGGCGATGCCGGAGACCAGCAACGCCGTGTCGAAGCGCCATGGGGTGAAGAGCAGGCCCAGTCCGCTGGGCACGGTCGCCTGGATCATCATCGCGCCGGAGATGTTCGCCAGGGCCAGGGGTGTCTTGCCCTGACGGACCCAGATGATGGCGTTCATGATCTCGGGAAGCTCGGTGGCGATCGGCGACAGCAGCAACGCGGTCACTGCCGCCGGCAGTCCGAGCATTGGCCCGATGGCGTCGAGCTGGTGCACGAACAGCTGTGACGCGGCGAAGATGACCACCAGGGTGGCCAGGGTCTGGGTCACCACGGCCCACGTCGCCGGCTTGGCTCGCCGGCGCTGCAGCAGCAGCGGTTCGAGGTCCTCGCCGTCGCCGCCCGCCCCGCCACCGCCGCCGCGGATCTCACGCCAGAAGTACACGGCGTACGCGGCGAAGAACAGCAGCCCGAGCCACGGCTTGAACGCGAACGCCACCAGACCGAGACCGACCTTCACGATGAAGATCGTCAGGAACCAGCGCTGGTCACGGGCCAGCTTGGCGAGGTCTCCGGCATCGTCACCGGGAACGTCAGCCCCGCCTCTACTTGCAGCTGGTCCGCCGCCGGGAGCCGTGGCGTTCCCACGACCTGTGGCGTTCCCATGACCTGTGGCGTTCCCACGACCTGTGGCGTTCGCAGGAGCTGCGGCGTCCACGGAAACCGTGGCCTCCGCCCGCGCGTGGGCGTGGACGCGGCGGCGACGCGCCAGCATCATCCAGCCCGTGACGCCGTAGGCGACGGTGGCCAGCGCCAGCGGGCCGCCCATCGCGGCGCCGACGCCGATGTCCTTTTGCGCGCCGCTGGTGCCGAACACGACGGCCACGAACGTGACGACGCTTTCGGGTA
>JAOPWA010000340.1 GCA_025965915.1 Dactylosporangium sp.
GGGAACGGGATGATGCTCAGGAACAGCTTCTGCCACTCCATCCACCGCTCTTGGACCTGGCGGAACATGTTGCCGCGGATGGCGCCGTCCGAGGCTCCGTACACCCGGTGGTCCTTCTCCTCCTGCATGGGGAAGTACGACCGCAGTACCTGCTTGAGTGGGTCCTTCTTCTGCGCCTTCTGGAAGGTGTAGTCGGTGCCGTACTGGGAAACCGGCTCGTGGTACAGCGGTTCCCAGGACAGCTCCTGGATCTTCTGGTGTGCTCTGGCCACACTCTGGCGACTCATAGTCACTCCTCGCCCGTCGGGCTCGAACTTCCGCTCCTATGGATGACACCGTGTCGCGGCGCGGGCGGCCGTCTCAACATGAGGCAGTGGCCGCCGGTGCCTGGTCAACTGCCGCCGAACACAGCGGCCCGGATCTCGGCGAGATGCTCGCGGACGTCGTGCGAGATCTGGCGGTTACCCTCCGCCGCAGGCTCGATCCCCAACGCCCGCAGCAGGTCGGCCGCCGGCCGGCCCGGGTCTCCGCCGTCACCCAGTACGGGGTGCAGCCCCTGCGCTGCCAGGTGGTGGAACACCAGGTTCACGATGCTCCACGGGTTGAAGGTCTCCTGCTGATCCTCGTCCGGTCGGCCCATCGGCCACCTCCTCACGACTGCTCCTCACGACCTGCTCCTCACAGCCTGGTCGCATCAGATGGCGCAAGAACCGAACCGGCGGTCTCAACATGAGACATGTATCGGTGAGGTTGCGCCTAGGTTTCTAATAACGACGTAACCCCGGCGCCGTCAGGTGGACCTGTCCAGGCCCGCGAGGAGCGCTTCGGGGGGTAAGGGGCGCCATGACGTCCACACCGACCTACCCGCCGAACGTGACCGAAGGCCGTCGACTGGCCAAGGTCCGGGAACGGTTCCTGACCGCCGACTCATTCGAACCCGACCAGGTCCGCGACGCCATCCTCGCGTCGTGGTGGCGATCCCGGCGATGGAACGTCGCCGCCAACCACATCGACCTCTCGTACGTCCGCGACCCCGACCTCGACACGCCGCTGACCCGCAGCGCCATGCCGGTACTGCGGCACCTGCGCGAACACCTGGACGGCCAGCCGATCAGCATCATCCTGACCGACGCGGCGGGCGTGGTGCTCACCCGTCTGATGGCCGACCGCTACCTCGACCGACACCTCGACAGCGTGCAACTCGCGCCCGGCTTCAGCTACGCCGAGGCGTCGGTCGGCACCAATGGCATCGGCACCGCGCTGGAAGGCGGCCGGCCGATGCACGTATTCGGCCACGAGCACTACGCCGAGAATCTTGAGGACCTGGCCTGCGCCGGCGTGCCGATCCACCACCCCATCTCCGGCAAGACCGTCGGCGCGGTCGACCTGACCTGCTGGCGCAAGGACGCCGGGCCGCTGCTGATCACGCTGGCGAAGACCACCGCCGACCAGATCAAGCAGGCGCTGCTCACCGACAGCGGGGTCCGCGAGTTCGCGCTGCTCCAGGAGTACCTCCGGACCTGCCGGCACACCGCCGGGATCGTATTCGCCCTCAACAGTGACGTCGTGATGTTGAACGAGTACGCCCGCCAGACGCTCGACCCGGCCGACCAGACCGCACTGCTCGGGCAGGCCGCGGAGACACTGGCCAGCCGGCACGTCGGCCCGGTCGTCGTGGAGCTGCCCACCGGCGTCGCAGCGCGGATGTACTGCCGGCCGGTGGTCGGGGGGAACGGACTCGCCGGCGGCGTCGTACACGTGAAGTTGTTGGAGCCGGACAACCGCCAGCTCGACACCCGGACCCCGGCACGGATGCACCTGCCCGGCCTGGTCGGCTCCGGCCCGCTCTGGCTACGAGGGTGCCACCGGGTGGACGCAGTCCACGAGTCCGGCGAGTGGCTGGCACTCGACGGTGAGCAGGGCGTCGGCAAGCTGGCCATACTCCGGGCGGTGCACTACCGGCGGAACCCGGCCGGCCGCTTCCACGTGACGGACGCCGCCGAGGCCAACGGTGCGCAGTGGCTGGCCGACGTACGCCAGGAGTTGCTCGACGCCGACGGCAGCCTCGTGATCCGCCACGTCGACCGGCTGGACGCCCGGCGGCTGCAGGTGCTGACGGGCGCGCTGCAGGAGGCGCGGGCCGCGGCTCGGCACCGGTCGCTGTGGGTTGCGGTCACCCTGGGACAGGTACCCGAGAGCGCCGAGCTGGCCGATCTGCTGCGGCTGTTCCCGAGCACCGTCGAGCTGCCACCGCTGCGGCACCACGTCGAGGACCTGCACGAACTGGTGCCGCATTTTCTCGCCAAGCTCAGTTCGGAGGGCCGGCTGGCCTGCTCGCCTGAGGCGATGCAACTGCTTCTGCGGACCCGCTGGCCGGGCAACGCCGAGCAGCTCTGGCAGGTGCTCCGGCGGGTCGTCCAGCACCGGCGTACCGGCTCGATCCACCCCGACGACCTGCCTCCCGAGTGCCGGACGGTGAGCCGCCGGCTACTCAGCCCGCTGGAGTCGATGGAGCGCGATGCAATCGTGCAGAGCCTGCTCGACTCCGAGGGCAACAAGGTGAAAGCGGCAGAATCACTGGGAATGTCGCGAGCCACGATCTACCGCAAAATCCACGAGTACGGCATCGTTACGCCGACCGCGTCGATCGGACGCCGCCGCTGATTCCGTGGGCCCGCGAGCCGCTCCGGGCGCTGCGGTCGCGCTCCAGAGCCCGAAACTCCGGCGTCATATTGAGACAGCGCCACCCGTGGATCGGCCTAGCGTTTTCCAGCGTGCACAAGGTGCGCGACGGTGCCAATGCTGATGCGGCTGGTCCAGTCCGGAAGGATCGCCGGTGAGCTGTTCGGCACACACGAGTTCGCACTGAACGACATCCTGTCGGCCAACGACACGTTCGCCGAGGCCGGCAAGAACAACGCTCTGAAGGCCGTGATCAAGCGGTAGCCGGTCAGCCACTTCCCGCCGGGCCGGGTACTCGGCCCGGCGGGAACGATGACCTGATGGGAGCTGTGGTCAGTGTCGGGACACCGTGGATCGCTTGCGCGGTCTCCATACGAGCAGCAGCACCACGCCAGCGGCGAGCAGCAGGAGACCGATAATTACTATCGGGCCGACCGACGTACCGGTGACGGGCAGCCCACCGCCGGGCGGCTGAACCGGCGGCTGAGCCGGCTGCCGCGGCGGTGCTGCCTCTCCACCGAACCAGGTGTGTAGCCCGTCCCGGTCCTGCCGATCCGCGAACTGGGAGCTGGCGATGGTGACCGGCAGGCTCGGTGCGGCGGCTTTGAAGGCCGCCGGGCTGAGGTTGTCACGTGGCGATGAAGAGAAGTCGACGCCACCGAAGCTGACGATCACACTGACCGGCGAGCCGGTCTGGAGAAACGTGTGTTCCGTGTGGTATTCGCCTTCGTTGACGGACTTCAGGTACCGCCCGAACACCTCCTTCCGATCCCACGCCACGCGCGCGGGCCAGCGGGTGACATTGCCACTGCCGATGATGTTGGAGAACGCGGTGGTCCTGCCGACACTGCGCTGGCGGATCCACTCGGCGGCCACCCGGCTGAGGTAGACCCGGCGCAGGTCCTCGAACTCCGGTGCCTTGTTCACAGCCTCGTCGACCTTCGGCAAGATCAAGGACTGGAACACCTCCTGGTTGTGCTGGATGATCTCCGGCGGATCATCCCGGCAAGCGTCGAAGCCGCTGCCGACGGGGATCTCGCCGCCGATGGGCGCGGACATCACCTTGAGCGGCGCGTCCAGGATGAACAGCTGCCCGTCGTTCTCGCGGACCGTTGCCGGACTGGGCACGATCCAGTTGCGGACCGCGAAACACGGGAGAAGTTTCTGCTTGGGCCCTTGCTGCAGGCTGTCCCAGAACCGGCTACCCAGCGGCGTGCTGGGATTGGTCAGGTTGGCCGCGAGCTTCTTCATGGTCAGGTCAGCCTCGAGCAGGATCCGACCGGCGTCGGTCGTGCCGAGCTTGTCGTCGATGATCTGGTCCGGCTGGCTGGGGTTGAGATTGACCCAGAAGGCGGAGGCCGGCAGCGCAAGCCAGGTGAAGAAGGCATCCGAGGACAGCTGGGCCACTTGCAGCCCGCCGGCCGATACCCGATCGTCGGGAAGGTCCTGAGTGTTGAACGAGTACTGGAGTCCGGACCCGTCGCCCGTATCCTGGACATAGCGCAGCTCCATGGTGGTGAAGTCGACGCCGCCGGGCCGCCGCAGCCGCTGGTCTGGCCGGCCCGATCGCTGTGCCAGTTCCTCGTCGACCGCCGCGATCTCGGCCGCCTCCGCCGCGTTGCTTCCCGCCCTCCCGAGGTACTCCGGCAGAGCGCCCCGCGAAGGCGCCTGCCCGTTCGGGCTCAGGAGACTCGACTGCGGCCCCTGGACAGGCGGACCGATAGTCGTCGGCCTACCTGTCGACTTCAGCTTGTGCAAGCCCATCCCCGCGTCGTTGAGCTTGCGCACAGAGGACGCGGACGGCTCTTGACCGAAGACGTAGACAATCCTGTACCCGGTTCTCGCCGCGATGCGGCGGTCCTTCGCCAACTGGGCGTTGTCGATGCCCGAACCCGACTTGAACTCGTAGGCGATCTTCTGCTTGTCGTTCACGGCATCGTAGACCCGGGTCTCGCCCGCGCCGGGAATCTCGGCCTGGCAGAACCAGTCCGGCCCACTGAGCCCAATCGTCTTGGCGCCGAACCCCTCGTAGGCGGCCCCTCGGGCGGCGTTGCCCTGGTTGGGGATGTACTGGTTGCGCCACCTGTCCCACGACAGCGGCGGTTTCCCCTCCCCGGCCTTGCGCTTCAGGTACGCCTGCCACGTGGCGAGCGCGTGGTTCTTGCTGCCGACAGGCCACTTGGACGAGTCGGCCCCGGCCTCTGTCAACTCGTCCGGAGTCGGCAGCGGCAGATTCCGCAGCAACTCGGCTTCGTTCGCGTAGTCGTAGAACGCGTCATCGCCGGTCGGCGTCTCGAGGCCATCCGCAACGCCGGGAAGCTGCTCACGCGGCGGCGCCGGCTTGGTGACTCCGAAGACCTCCTGACAGTTGCGCGGTGCCGCGCTCGCCGGCGGCGACCAACCGACCAGCACGGGCCCCATGCCCACCGCGACCGCGAGCATGGCCGCCGCGAACCGCCCACGCCGCCCGAAGACAGCACGGTCGACCTTCCACGGTTTTCTCATCCCGTGGTTCCCCTCCCCGTCAAAAGCACCCATGCAGCGCCTAAACCAGCTGCCATCGATGTCCTTGATATCAAACCATGGGAGTCTATCGATTCCACGTGCCTCGGTGGGGGCATCCAACCTTCCTTGACAGCAGTAGGCTCGGCGAGGAGCGGGGAGGGCGAGACTTGTGACTGAGCGGGAACCGGTGCCGGACGATGAGGAGACGCCGCTGTGGGAGTGGCGCGAGGCGATGCAGCCTCGATTGGCCCGTCTACAGGCGTTCGAGGTGCCTGGCTTTCCGCTCGACTACACACGCGCGTCACTGGACCTGCTCGAGGCCGAGGTTCTCGCCCGGTACCCCTTTGACGATCGACCCGGCAGCCGGGCCAGCTTCACCGAAGCCGCGATGGGCTACCTCGGCGAGGCCCTCCTGAGCATCGCCGGCGGTACCTGGGAGTGGGACGACGACAACGGCATGCCAGTGGCCAACTTCGACCCGCAGCTCCACCTGGCACCGGTGTCGCCCCTGCACCTCATTGTTGAGGCCGGCCAGCGCCGCACCGGCGGCGAGTTCGCCCGTGTCCAGGCAGCGCTGGAGCAAGCCGTAGCCGATCGGCGGGCGGTGGAGCCTTCGTGGTCGCCGACGAAGGAACCGACGCCGGGCCTGGACAAGGTGCCACGGCCCGAAGGGTCGCCGTTTCTGGACCGGTGGCTGCCCGAACGCCAGAAGGTGTTTCCACAATGGCTCGCCGACCATGCCCAGGGTCTCGACGGCTGGGACTTCTCCGCCGAGTCGCTGGACCTGTTGCAAGCGGTGGTGCTCGACCACCTCAAAACCCTGGAAGACTTCGGCCGGCCCGAAAACCACGACCTCGTCGACGGCGCGGTCTGGTATCTGGGCGAGGTCTTCGGGCGGGAGGCCGGCACGCACTGGTCGTACATCGACGGTGAACCCAGCCCGGACAATATGTGGATCGGCCGCCCGTTCGTCGAACGGTTGACGCCGAGGGAGAACAGCACCGTGCCCTACTACACGCTGCGGATCACGGTCCTGAACGCTGAGCCGGGATACCTTCGCGGCAGGCTGGCCTTCTTCAACGACTGACACTGCCCCTGCCGAAACCTGATCCGCCCTGATGGGAACCGGTGTATGGAGGTCGCTACCGCCACACCTCGGGGAGCCGGGACAACGTCGCGCATAGCTGATCGATCTCGTCTTCGGTGTTGTAGTAATGCACGGATGCCCGGACCACCGCGGGCAGCCCGCGGGCGGCCAGGTCGAACCGGGCGGAGCCGACGGCGGAGACGGTGGTGTTGATGCCCGCTGCGGCCAGTTGGCCCTGCACGTCGGCGGCGGACACGTCATCGACGGTGAACGTGACGATCCCACAGAGGCGCTGGCCGTGGTCCTGGACGGTCACGCCGGGCAGCTCGGCGAGGCGCTGACGCAACCGCTCCGCGAGGGCCGTGACCCGTTCCTCGATCGCTTGCATTCCCCAGTCAAGGGCGTAGTCGACCGCGACCCCGAGTCCGATCTTGGCAGCGTAATTCGTCTCCCAGTTCTCGAACCGCCGGGCGTCGGGCCGAATCTCGTACTCGTGCTCGGCGGTCCACGTCGCCGCGTGCAGGTCGAGAAACGGCGGCTCCAGTTGGCCGATGAGCCGGTCGGCAACGTAGAGGAAACCGGTGCCGCGTGGCCCGCGCAGGAACTTGCGGCCGGTGGCGGACAACATGTCGCAGCCGATCTCATCGACGTCGACGGGTATCTGCCCAATGGATTGGCAGGCGTCGAGCAGGAACGGTACGCCGGCCGCGCGGGTCAGCTGGCCGATCTCCGCCGCGGGGTTGACCAGGCCGCTGTGCGTTGGCACGTGGGTGACCGCGACGAGTTTCACGTCGTCGTTCAGCCGCCGCTGCAGGTCTTCCACGGACAGCTGGCCGTGCTCGTCATTGTCGACCACCTCGATCTGGGCACCGGTGCGCGCGGCGATCTGGAGGAAGGCGATGACGTTGCTGGCGTACTCGGCGCGGGCGGTGAGAATCCGGTCGCCGGGCCCGAACCGCATCGCGTAGAAGGCCATGTCCCAAGCTCGGGTGGCGTTTTCCACCACGGCGACCTCGTGCGGCCGGCAACCGATCAGACGGGCGATTGCGTCGTACACGTTGGTCACCGCCGGACCCGCCGCTGCAGCGGCCTCATATCCGCCGATCTGCGCTTCCAACCGCAGGTGCTCGATGACGGCGTCGGTCACCGCCGCTGGCGGAAGTGCCGCCCCGGCGTTGTTGAGATGGACAACGTTCGTGCACCCGGGAGTCTCATTGCGGGCACGCTCCACGTCCAGTGTCATCGGCAACTGCAGGAGCCTGTCCTGACCCTGCGACTCCGTGCGTGCCTGACGCTCATCGCTCTTTCGTTTCATCCTGTACTCCTCGTCGACGGTGCCCTCGGCGCGGGCCGTTGACACGAATCTCCCAGCCGCCGCTGTCCCGCCGCTGGCTGTTCGCTGTTCGAGGTCAGGCCGCGCAGTTCCGTCCCCGTGGAGGTCTCCCGGCGCGGCGCGGGCCTCGATCCGGCGCGGAGCCGCCCCCGCAGAGCCGACGACGCGCGGGCGGTTCCGGAACCGTCCACGGTGGAGATTGGCGCACCAGCCGGCTGGGTATTGAGGATGGTGACGGACACTACCCGGGAGGATCCCATGCTCGCCATTGTCGCGGCCGCCGTCTTCGGCTTCGCCCTGCTACTCGACCTCCTCAACAGCAACCTGGGCGCCCCCGACCTGTTCAACTGGAACACCCTCGTCCTCATCGGCCTGCTCTGCCTAGCGCTCTACCTCGCAGGCGTCGGCCGGGGTGGCACCACCAGTGGCGGTCGGTGGTATCGCCGCCGCTGACATACTCCGATGATGACCTCGGAGGCAATCACCGCGGCATCCGCGGGTACCCTCACACCTCGCCGAGGCCCAATCCGTCGCGCCGGTGGTCTGCGTGCAGAACCGGTACGGCATCGACGCGCGGCGCCCGGACGCGACGGGATACTCGCCGTCGCGCGCGCACACGGCGCGACGGCCGCGCAGGTCCGGCTGGCGTGGACGCTGCAACGCGGGCCGCACGTACTGGCCATCCCTGGCACCGGCAACCCGGGTCACCTGGTCGCCAACGTGGCCGCCGGCGCGCTTCGGCTCTCGGAGGACGAACTGGCCCGCCTCGAGGCCCTCCACCGGTGAACGAAAGGGTGGGCCGTCCCACGTCCCGATTCAGACACCCTTGCGAGAATCTCTGCTGGACAGCTCTATCGGGACGTAGGCCGTGGACGCCCGCACGCCGTTCTCCCGGCGCGGTTCTACTTATCGGACTTGGTCAATACATTCTTCACGCGCTCGAGTGCTCATGATCTTTGTGCGTCGGCCTGGAACAACTCGTCGAGCCACCCACGCCAGGCCTGTTCTGTCTTGTGCTGGTCGATGCGGTCGTTGAACACGTGGTAAACCACCGTGACCGGCGCACCCCAGGCGCCCCGTCCGAACACGCGGACCAGGCCGTCGTCGGTACGGATACCGGCGAAGTGGTCGGTGACGTAGTCGACCACGCCGTCCATCTGGTCGGTGCTGGGAATACTCAGCCGAACCGGGTCGCCTGGGGTCGCGTCAGTGAGGCCGAGCGCGCGGCGAACGGTTGCAAAGGCCTCCGGCGTGGCGGACGACGCCGGACCGTCGACGGACAGGTAGGTGGCTAGCTGCCCGGGGAAGTAACGAAGGTACTGCCCGAGCGTGTGCAGGTAGAAGTCCGTGTGCCGCCCGGCGCTGTCGTACTGGCTGTCCCAGTCGTCGACGAAGATGCCGCTGTGCACGTAGCGTACGACCGCGCTGCCGCCGGCGCGCGCCTCGATGATCCACTCCAGGGAGTTGAACCAGCCGTCCTCGCCCTCGGCGCGAACGGCGAAGTGCCGCGGCGGATCCCACGCGGTGACCGTGCCGAACTCCGCCTTGCCGGCCACCCCTGGCTCGATCTCGATCGGCCACAGCCAGCCCGCGTTGCCAGGACCGGTGGCGGCCGCGTCCCACACCTGCTCCGGCGTGCCCGGCAACTCGACCTCTCGCCGGATCTCGAATTCCTTGCTCACTGCGCCTCCTCGAATAGATCGTTCAGCCAGCCCTTCCAGGCCCGCTCGGTCTTGTCGTGCTCCACGTGGCGAACGTCGCATCGCCTTGGCATCACTCCTCCTCCTGAGTCCGCTTGGACCGGCGGGTGATGCTCGGATGCAGGGCGACCAGCAGTCGGTGCTTGCGCCCGCCGGCCGCCGACTCGTCGTGGTATTTGGCAATCAGCGCAGTGACCGCGCCGGCCAGCTCGTCCGCGAAGCCGGCCCTGTCCTCGGCCGAGGCGAAGCGGATCTCACTGTCGATCGCGAAGGTGGCCAACGGCTTGCGGGAGGCGGTGGCCCCGGCGATCAATTCGCCGACCTCGTGCACCAGCCTCGCCGCCAGCGCGAGCAGCCAGCGCGCCGAACGCTGATCGGCGGACCGGTCCGGATCGGGGGCCACCGCCGAGAGCGCGGCCGGCGAGATGACATAGGACGCTGCCGTAGCCTGCAGCACACGTTCGGTGCAGTTGCCCTTACGGCGCTCCTCGACCAGCTCCACCAGGCCGTGTCGCTCCAGCGCCCGCAGGTGGTAGTT
>JAOPWA010000675.1 GCA_025965915.1 Dactylosporangium sp.
TCCTTCGCCCGCCGGTTGCCGGGTTCCTTTGCCCGCCGGTTGCCGGATTCCTTTGCCCGCCGGTCGCGGTCGCCGTCGCCGTCGCCGTCGCGGTCGCCGTCGCCGTCGCCGTCGCCGTCGCCGAGCAGCGTCGCCACGTGAGGGACGACGGTCTCCGACGCGCGGCGCACGACCGCGACCGCTCCCAGCGCGGGCAGGGACAGTACGGCCACGCCGTGCGTCATGCTGGCGTGCGCGACGACCGGGCGCCGTGCCGTCTGCAACGGCAGGTCGGTGAGGCAGACCGCGAGTTGCCAGCCTTCGGCGAGGGCCCGCCGATGGGCGGCCGACATGAGGCTACTGAGGTCGGCCGGCCATTCAACGAGCCGATCGGTGACGTACCGGACCTCCCACCGGACACCGGGGATCCGGACAGCGATGCGTTCGGCGAGATCGGGCAGCAGGGCTTCGGCCAACTCGGCGCAGGGTCCCGGCGCCGCGATCAGGCCGACCACCACCAGGTTGGGCTCCACGTGGTCAGCGCCGGGCCGGAACGGCTCAGGGTACGACGGTGATCTGGTTGTCCACGGTGGTGACGCCAGGGGCCGACCAGGCGACCCGCTCCGCCTCCTCCCGCTCGGCCCAGGAGCGTACGGTGCCGGTCAGGATGACCTTGTCGCCCTTCACCTCGACGCTGATCGAATGGGCGTCCGTGGCGGCGCTGCGGATCAGGGCGTGTTCGATGCGCTGCTTGAGATCCTCAAGCGAGGACGCGAACCGCGGCCGGACCGTGATGAGGTTGGTGACGCCGCGGACGCCGGCCAATCGGCGTACCGCGCGCTCGGCCGCCCGCCGCTCGTACTCCCATGGGACTTCACCCCGGAGGATGACCCAGCCCTTCGAGACGGTGACCTCAAGGTTTCCCATCGGAACGAACGCGTCCCATTCGAGGGCGTGGGTGGCCGCCGCGGCGACCTCGGCGTCGGTACGCTCGGCCGAACTGGGCAACCGCACCTCGATGTCGTTGGCGACCGCCTTCACCCCACGTACGTGGTGGGCGATCCGCTCGGCGACCCACTTCTTGGCGTAGTTGTCGACCCAACCCATCAGCGTCACGATCCCGTCTCTGACGGTCACGCCGATCTCGTGGGGCTGGACACGAGCGTCCCAGTTCAATTCCTCGATCACATCGAGCTGAATCTGCTCGTCGGCCCGCGCCTCCGCTGCCGTGGTCATGCGCAATTACCCGCCGGTCGCGGGTGACATGGGATCGCCCGGCCGGGGTGAAGGCCAAGATCCGGACAAGGTGTCACATCTTGCTACCTCAACGCCACGGGTAGCCGCAGTAAGTGACGCCTTGCCCGATCTTGATCACGGCCGGGCGGCAACCGCACCTCGTCAGGAGTTGACTTCCCGGCGGTCGCCTCCCCACAGCGTGTGGAAGGCGCCATCGCGGTCGACCCGGCGGTAGGTGTGGGCCCCGAAGAAGTCGCGCTGGCCCTGAACCAGAGCGGCGGGCAGTCGCTGCGCCCGCAGTCCGTCGTAGTACGCCAGCGCGGTGGCGAATCCCGGCACCGGGATGCCGAGGGTGGTGGCGGTCGACACCACCCGTCGCCAGGCGTCCTGCGCGTCGCGTACCGCCTCGGTGAAGTATTCGTCGACCAGCAGGGTCGGCAGATTACGGTCGGCGTCGTAGGCGGCACGGATGCGGTCGAGGAACTTCGCTCGGATGATGCAGCCGCCACGCCAGATCGTCGCCATCGCGCCCGGGTCGATGTTCCACCCGTACTCGGCGCTGCCGGCCTGGATCTGGTTGAAGCCCTGCGCGTACGCGACGATCTTCGACGCGTACAGCGCCTGCTCGACGTCCTCAACGAGGCTGTCGACATCCGCGACCTTGCTCGCCAGTGGGCCCGGCAGGTTACGGGCGGCCTCGCGCAGGTCGGCGTGGCCGGACAGCGACCGAGCGAAGACCGCCTCGGCGATGCCGCTCACCGGCACACCCAGATCGAGCGCGATCTGTACGGTCCAGCGGCCGGTGCCCTTCTGCTCGGCCTGGTCGACCACCATGTCCACGAACGGCTTGCCGGTCGCCGCGTCGGTGTGCGCGAGCACCTCGGCCGTGATCTCGATCAGGTAGGACTCGAGGCGGCCGGTGTTCCATCCGCGGAAAACCTCGGCGATCTGCGCCGGCTCCATCCCGCCGGCGTGCCGCAGCAGGTCGTACGCCTCGGCGATGAGCTGCATGTCGGAGTACTCGATGCCGTTGTGGACCATCTTGACGAAGTGGCCGGCGCCGTCCGGGCCGACGTGGGTGCAGCAGGGGGTGCCGTCGACCTTGGCCGAGATGTCCTCCAGCAGCGGACCCAGCGCTTCGTACGACTCTTGCGACCCGCCCGGCATGATGCTCGGCCCGTTGAGCGCGCCCTCTTCGCCGCCCGACACACCGGTACCCACGAAGTGCAGGCCGCGCTCGCGCAGCGCCGCCTCCCGCCGGCGGGTGTCGGCGAAGTGGGCGTTGCCGGCGTCGACGATCATGTCGCCCGGCTCCAGCAGCGGCGCGAACTCTTCGATCACGGCGTCTGTCGGCGCACCGGCCTTGACCATGATCACCACGCGTCGCGGTCGCTCCAGCAACGCCACGAACTCTTCCGGGGTTTCGGCGGGCAGGAAGGTGCCCTCATGGCCGAACTCCTCGACCAGGGCCTTCGTCCGCTCGCTCGACCGGTTGTGGACGGCCACCGCGTGCCCGTGCCTGGCCAGGTTGCGCGCCAGGTTGCGGCCCATCACCGCCAAGCCGGTCACGCCGATCTGTGCCCTGTCCGCCATGATCCTCTTCCCTCCGTCAACGCCCGATCATGCCGACGCTACCCTCAGCCGGCCCAGCCGTGGTCGTCCCTATCCGGTACATCCCCTACGAACGGTTACGCGACCTTGGATGGCTCCCGGTGCGCGCTGTCCGAACGCGAGATACATTCGCCGACATGTCGACCGCGTCCAACGAAAAGGGGAATCTCCCGATCGTTCTGGTCACTGGCGTCTCTGGCAGCGGCAAGACCACCGTGGGTGCGATGCTCGCCGGCCGCCTCGGCTGGATGTACGCCGAGGCCGATGACTTCCACCCTCGCTCCAACGTCGAGAAGATGGCCGCGGGCCACCCGCTCAACGACGAGGATCGCAAGCCCTGGCTGGCGGCGATCGGCCAGTGGATGGACGAGCGGCGCGCCGCGCATCAGCCCGGCATCGTCACCTCATCCGGACTTAAACGGACCTACCGGGATATTCTGCGCGAGGGCCGCCCCGAGGTGCGCCCCGTGTTCCTCGACGGCAGCCCGGAGTTGATCGCAAGCCGGTTGATCGCGCGGCAGGGGCACTTCTTCGCCCCCACCATGCTCGACAGCCAGTTCGCCGACCTGGAGCCGCCCGCACCTGACGAGGGCGTCTTCACGGTGTCCGTACGGGGCACGCCGGCCGAGGTGGTCGATGCGATTCTCACCGGTCTCGACCTGCCGGCCGAGCCGCTCGATCACGCATGACCGATCACGCATAACCAAGGAGCACCAATGCACTGGACCGCACACGACACCTCCCTCGTTGTGTGGGCTCTGATCGGCATCGCCGTGGTCGTCGTACTGATCACCCAATTCAAGGTGCACCCGTTCATCTCGCTCATCCTCGGCTCGGGCGTCAGCGGCCTCGGCGCCGGGCTGAGCGCGGCCGACGTGGTCAAGAACTTCGAGGGCGGCTTCGGAAGCACCCTCGGTGGGGTCGGCATCCTGGTCGCCCTCGGCACCATGCTGGGCAAACTGCTCGCCGACTCCGGCGGCGCCGATCGCGTCGTCGACACGATCGTCAGCCGCACCAGCGAACGCCGCCTGCCCTGGGCGATGGCACTCATCGCGATGATCATCGGGATCCCGCTGTTCTTCGAGATCGGCGTCGTCCTGCTGATCCCCGTCATCTTCCTCGTCGCCCGCCGCGCGCAGACCTCGGTGGTCCGGGTCGGCATCCCGGCGCTCGCCGGCCTGTCCGTTATGCACGGCCTCGTCCCACCGCACCCGGGTCCACTGATCGCCATCAACGCTCTGCACGCCGACCTCGGGCAGACCATGGCGTACGGGCTGATCATCGCCATCCCCACCGTGATCCTCGCCGGGCCGCTCTACGGCGGCTGGATCGGCCGGCGGGTGCGCCCGACCCCGCCGGAGCGACTCGTCGCCCAGTTCGCCACCGAGCCCCGGGCGACCGGGGCCACCACAGCCGCCACCACAGCCAGCACCGCCGCGACGACGGCCCGCCTGGGTACCGAGTCCGACACCGATACCCTCACGGCGACCACGGCCGAGACGGTTACCGAAGTCGAGACGGTCACCGAAGTCGAGACGGTCACCGAAGTCGACCGCCGGCCCAGCTTCGGCATCACCCTGGCCACCGTCCTGCTGCCGGTCGTACTCATGCTCGGCAAGGCCCTCGCGGACGTGCTGCTCGGCAAGTCCAACGGGGTCCGGACGGTTCTTGACTTCGTCGGGGATCCGTTGGTCGCGCTGCTGCTGGCCGTACTGGTCGCGATGTTCACCTTCGGCTACCTGCGCGGCTTCAGCCGCCTCAAGGTCAACGAGCTGCTGGGGCTCAGTCTGGCCCCGATCGCCGCCATCGTCATGATCATCGGTGCCGGCGGCGGATTCAAGCAGATCCTCGTCTCGATCGGCATCGGCGCGGCCCTCGGTAAGGCCGCGGCCGCGAGTCACCTGTCCGCGCTGGCCCTCGGATGGCTGATCGCCGTGGGCATCAGGCTGGCCACCGGTTCCGCGACCGTGGCCACCGTCACCGCCGCCGGATTGATGGCCCCGCTGGTGCAACATATGGACCACGTCAACAAGCCGCTGCTGGCCCTTGCCATCGGCTCCGGATCGCTGTTCCTGTCGCACGTCAACGACGCCGGGTTCTGGCTGGTCAAGGAGTACTTCGGAATGACCGTCGGGCAGACCTTCAAGACCTGGTCGGCGATGGAGACCATCATCTCCGTCGTCTCGTTCGTCATGATCCTCGGACTCGGTGTGGTCGTCTGACGACCATGCGGCATGGTCGTCAGACGACCATGCCGAGCCCGCCTGCCGGTGGGCGCGCCCTTATACCCGTCGCGCCAACCGGGTCGCTCACCGCTTGACGCTGGTGCGCAGAGCGATCGCCTTCAGGAAGATGTCGCCGATCTTCGCGGGATCGGGCGCGGTGAACGTGCCGCCGCCGGTCGTGTCGGTGATCCGCTTCAGCTCGGCCTCGCTGATGTCGTTGCCGATGCCGATCGCGATTATCTCGATCGGCCGTGCCGGATCCATCGTCTTCCTCAACTCGTCGACCAACTGGTCGAGGGACAGCCCTGTCGCGTCGTCGTTCTTGCCGTCAGTCATGATCACAACCGAGTTGACCCGACTCGGGTCCCAGCCGGCCTGCACCGCCCGGTAGGCGGCCAGTGTCGTGTCGTACAGCCCGGTGTTGCCGTCCGGCTTCGGCCTGACGTCGGCCAGCGAGTTGAGTAACCGCTGACGCTGATCGGCCAGCGGAGCCACCGGGACCAACTCCCGATAGTCGGTGGCGCCGTCAAGCTGCGAGGAGAAGATCCAAAGGCCGGCCGCCCAGGTGTCGTCGAACAGTGCGAGCCCCCGACTGGCGGCCTCGACCGTCACCTGCTCCCGGGATGCGCCACCGGCACTGGGCACGGCTTGGAGCATCGAGCCAGACACGTCGACGACCGCCAGCAGTCGGCCCGGCGAGGTGATCGCGGACCAGGTGGCGAGCGCGGTGTCGACGCGGGCCGGGTCGGGCGCGGCGGTGACCGGTGCGGTCAGGGCCGGAGCGCCCTTGGGGGCGGCGAAGCCGGCACCGATGCCCCCGTCGTCGCCACGCAGTCCGGCGGCGGCGAGCCGGTTGCGATACGCGTCACCGGCGAAGAGCCCGAGGATGGCGCTGGCCGCGGTCGCCTTGTCGACCGAGGTGCCGGGCATGACCGCGAACGGGTAGTCCAGCGGCACCGGTGCCGGGTCGACGTACAGAGCGGCCAGCGGCACGGATGGCTGACGTGCGTTGTATGCGATAACCGCCTGCTCGGTGAGCGGCGCGGCGCTGAGGCTCTTCGCGACCGTGGCGACGTCGGTCGAGCGCGGGAACCGGGAGATCAGCTCGTCACGCAGGGTCGATCGCCCGATGGCGAGGGCCCGCATCGTCCCGACCGTCGTCTGCCGACCGGTCACTCCCGCGGTCACCTCTCCCGCGGCGGCCAGTGCCAGCAGACCGGACAGCCCGGCCGCATCCCGGCTGGGTTCGACGATTCCGGTACGGAGCCTGATATCCGACGTCAGCCGGGGAAACAGGTCGGTCCAGGTGAACTTCTTGTTGGGCCAGCCGAGCGCACTCGCGGCCGGCTCTGGCATGGCCAACACCACCGGGCTGCGCGCCACCGACGGAGCGTCGTCGGGGACCCAGTCCGAACCACCGGACCGTAGGCGCTGCAGCCACATGGACGAATCGGGAATCCAGACATCCGGAACACTTGTCTTGCCGCCAGCCTGACCCAGCCCGCCGAGCGAAGAGTGATGGTGACCGGCGACCGCCGCGGCGACGTCCGCCGGAGCGGAGGCCGAAACCTCCACCGACACGCACCTGTCGGCCAGGCGTAGCTCCGTGCCGGCAGCTTTGGCGGCCGTCTCGCGCACGGCGGGCGCGATCTCCGGGGCGACCGCGATCGACACCTGGATGCGTTGGCCGCACAACGACTTCGTCAGCGCCCGATAGGCGCCCCAGCTTCCGGTCATGACCACGAGTACGGCCATCCCCGCGGCGATGATGCTCAGCCCACCGGCAGCGGATCGGCCGCCACTACCGCGGCGGCGCAACGGACGATGACGACCGCCCACGGTTACCCGATGCTCCCAGCAGTCGCAGTGTCCACACTGAACCTTCGATCAGAGTCGTCGATGAAAGAAAGCGCCTGGGAGCACACTCTAATATGTACCGCCGGCATTTGATCCATCGCTACCCATACCACCTCGGACCGAAATTGCGCTGCTACTTTCCGACACCGCCGGTACGTTGTCGGCATGGCAGACGCGATCGTGGCCGAAGGGCTCGTCAAGACCTACGGGTCGGTGCGGGCGCTCGACCACCTCGACCTACGGGTAGCCGAAGGCACTGTGCTCGGGCTGCTCGGTCCCAATGGTGCGGGCAAGACTACGTGCGTACGGATCTTGGCGACCCTGCTGGGCCCCGACGAGGGTCGGGTCAGCGTCGGTGGCATCGACGTACTCTCTCATCCACAACAGGTCCGGCAGATTATTGGCCTGTCCGGGCAGTTCGCGGCGGTTGATGACAACCTGACCGGTTACGAAAACCTCGAGATGATCGGGCGGCTGTACCAACTCGGCAAGGCACGGGCCCGGCAGCGCGCGCATGAACTGCTGGAACGCTTCGAGCTCGCCGACGCGGCCAAGCGCACGGTCAAGACCTACTCCGGCGGTATGCGACGACGCCTCGACCTGGCCGGCGCGCTGATCACGTCGCCGCCGGTCATTTTCCTCGACGAACCGACCACCGGCCTGGACCCGCGCAGCCGCCTGGGCATGTGGGACGTCATCAACGAGCGGGTGCGCTCCGGTTCGACGCTGCTGCTCACCACGCAGTACCTGGAGGAGGCTGACCGTCTCGCCGACGAGATCGTCGTGATCGACCACGGACGGGCCATCGCTCGGGGAACTGCGACCGAACTCAAGCGCCAGGTCGGCGGCGAGCGGCTGGAGATCACGGTCGCGTTGGAGTCGGAGATTGAAGCGGCACGCGTGGCGACGGAGAAGATCTGCGGCGAGGTGCCCGAGGTCGACGCCCAGACGCGACGGATCAGCGCGCCGGCCGGCACCGGTACCCGGGCGTTGCTCGACGTCGCCCGACTGCTGGACGCCGCGGGAATCGAGCCGGTGGACCTCGGCATCCGGCGGGCCACCCTCGACGACGTCTTCCTGAAGCTCACCGGTCAGGCGACCGGCGAGGATGAGGAGAAGGCGAAGGTTTCGGCCGCGGACCAACGGCGGTCGCGTCGCGACAAAACCGAAGGAGTGCGATGAGCCTCGTCGCCGGAGCGCTTCACGACGGCTGGATCGTGACGAAGCGCAACCTCATCAAGATCAGGCGCATTCCGGATCTGCTGATCTTCTCGACCATCCAGCCGATCATGTTCGTGCTGCTGTTCACCTACGTATTCGGCGGCGCGATCAAGGGGACGGGGGTGGCCTACATGGAGTACCTGATGGCCGGCATCTTCACCCAGACGGTCGCCTTCGGCTCGTCCCTGACGGCCATCGGGCTCGCCGACGACCTGACCAAGGGCATCGTCGACCGGTTCCGGTCGCTGCCGATGTCGCGGGCCGCGGTGCTGATCGGCCGGACTACCTCCGACCTGCTCAACAACCTGCTGGTCGTGGTCGTCATGGGCCTGTGCGGCCTGCTCGTGGGCTGGCGTATCCACACCGGCCCGCTGGGCGCGCTCGCCGGCTTCGGCGTGCTCTTCCTGTTCGGGTATGCGATGAGCTGGGTCGCCGCGGTGATCGGGCTGGCCGCCCGAAGCGTCGAGGTGGCACAGTCGGCCGGCTTCATCTGGCTGTTCCCGATGACATTCCTGTCCAACGCCTTCATACCCACCAACACGCTGCCGTCATGGTTGCAGCCGGTCGCCGACTGGAACCCGATCAGTTCGATCGTGTTGGGCCTGCGGGACCTGTGGGGGAACGCGCCGACGGGGGTGGCCCGGGGTGACGGCTTCCCGGCCCACCATCCGATCCCGCTCTCCCTGCTGTGGTGTGCGGTCATCGTCGCCGTCTTCGTACCGCTGGCCATTGCGCGCTATCGGCGGGTATCGACCCGCTGACACCCGGTCGCCGTGGCGGTGGTCGATATCGGACGGCCACCGCCACACCGATCCGCGCATGCTGTGGCACCCCTCACACCGGCGGTGGTGATCGTCGCACCCGCATGGCGGGATACCAGGCTGCGAACCGCCCCTGACCTGGGTAACCTCGCGGCATGAGAATCGGCATCGTCGGAGCTACCGGCCAGGTCGGCGGCGTTATGCGCCAGATCCTGGCCGAGCGTAATTTCCCCGTCGCCCAGCTGCGGCTGTTCGCCTCGGCCCGCTCGGCCGGGCGGACCCTGCCCTGGCAGGACGGGCAGGTGACCGTCGAGGACGCGGCCACAGCCGACTACTCGGGCCTCGACATCGTGCTGTTCTCCGCCGGTGGGGCAACCTCCAAGGAGCTGGCCCCCCGAGTCGCGGCAGCCGGCGCCGTCGTGATCGACAACTCCTCGGCGTGGCGGATGGACCCGGACGTGCCGCTGGTCGTCTCCGAGGTCAACCCGCACGCCGTGGCGCAGCGCCCCAAGGGCATCATCGCCAACCCCAACTGCACCACCATGGCCGCGATGCCGGTCCTGCGGCCGCTGCACGCCGAGGCCGAGCTGGTCAGCCTGGTCGTGGCCACCTACCAGGCGGTGTCCGGCGCCGGCCTGGCCGGCGTCTCCGAACTCGACGAGCAGACCCGCAAGGTCGCCGACCGGGCCACCGAGCTGGCGTTCGACGGCGCGGCCGTGCAGTTCCCGGCGCCGCGCAAGTTCGCCGCGCCGATCGCGTTCAACGTCCTACCGCTGGCGGGTTCCATCGTTGGCGACGGCTCCGAGGAAACCGACGAGGAGCAGAAGCTCCGCAACGAGAGCCGGAAGATCCTCGAAATTCCGGGCCTGAAGGTGTCCGGCACCTGCGTGCGGGTTCCTGTCTTCACCGGCCACTCATTGCAGATCAACGCGCGGTTCGCCCGGCCGATCAGTCCCCAGCGCGCCCGCGAACTGCTCGCCGCCGCCCCCGGCGTCGCACTCTCGGACGTACCCACTCCCCTGCAGGCCGCGGGTCAGGACCCGACGTACGTCGGTCGGATCCGCGTCGACGAGACCGCCGAGCACGGGCTGGCACTGTTCTGCGCGGGCGACAACCTGCGCAAGGGAGCGGCTCTCAACGCCGTACAGATCGCGGAGCTCGTCGCCGCCGCGCTCTGACCCAGTAGCACATGTGTCGAATGTCGCTTAGCGTGGATACGCCGCGCTCAACGGAGCGCTCGCGACAGCTTCCTGTCCGGAAGCGTCCAGGTCTTGCACTTGCTGGTCCCCGGCCTGAGCACCCCAGGTGAGGGGTTTCCCAGCGAGCTGGGCCTCGCCCCAGGCGGCGAGGTTCGCGCGGCGTTGACGTCCCGGTGATGCCGGGCACCGCCGCGGGCGGTCATCCCGCGGACGTTGAGGTTCTCGATGGCGATCACGGCGCCGGTGTCGGCGAGCTGACGGGTGAGCTGGTGCAGCCGCTCGGCCCGCTGGTTACGTACCCGGCGATGTACTCGGGCTAGCCGCCGCTGGGCGTCAGCGCGTCGACGGGACGGGGAACGACGCGGGTGCGGTGAGCCAACCTCCCGGCCGTGTACCCGGTCCTTGCGGGACACCGCACGTTGCGCGGCCCACAGCTTGCGTTCCGACCGGTGAAGAGCCCCGCGCCCTCCGCGGTGAGTAGGACTTCGGCGGAACTGCTCGCGGCCACCGCCAGGGTCTTCACCCCGACATCTAACCCGACGACAGCTATGGGTGCCGGATCCGCTGACGGTTCGTAGCGGATGGTCCGTTCGACCGTCAGCGACGCCCACCAGTCACCGCACCCGTCCCGGAATACCTTCCGACACGATCCTCGCGCGGCCGCGGCGCTCCAGCGCAGCCGGCCAGGTATCCGGCCTGGACGTTGTTCACGTCCAGCCGGACCTGCAGCTCCGCCTGCCGGATACCCACGTAAGTCATTGTTTCGGCAGAGTATGACACTTCCCGTAGCCACGCTAAGCGACATAGGACATGTGTACGATGGACGATGCGCGGCGACTGGGGGGTGGCCGCGCCGGTCGTGGGGAAGCGACCGAAGTGGGCCCGGCCGGCGCGGCCACCGTTCGGCCGGGCTCCACAAACTCAACGCTTCGGATCAATGGGGAGCGCTCGTCGCTCGAAGACGAGAGCCATCCCGCGGGAGTACTCGCGGATCTTTAGTCGTCCCTGTGACCGCCCACAGGTCGGGCTTGCCGTCGACGTTGATGTCGGCCCCGGCGAGCACGGGGACGTCAGCGGCGCCGAATCTTGTCGGTCGATACCTCTACGATCCGCACCATGGCATACGACTTCCAGGTCACCGTTGACGCCACCGACCCCCACGCCCTCGCCGACTGGTGGGCCGAGACCCTCGGTTGGCTCGTGGAGCCGTCGGACGAGGCGTTCATCCGCCGCATGATCGCCGCTGGTTACGCCACCGAGGACGACACCCTGACCCACAACGGGATGCTGGTCTGGAAGGAAGGCTCGGCGATCCGTCACCCCGACGGACCTGACAACGGCCCCCGCAGGCGGGTGCTGTTCCAGTTGGTCCCGGAGGCCAAGATGGTCAAGAACCGGGTTCACCTGGACGTGTGGGTCGGCGGCGAGAACGTCGATGCCGAGTTGGAGCGACTGACGTCGCGGGGCGCGAAGTTCCTGCACCGGGGGCAGCAAGGCCCTCAGACCTGGATCACGGTCGCCGACCCCGAGGGTAACGAGTTCTGCATCTCCTAGGCCCCTCAGCGCACCAGGGTGTGGGCGAGCGCGGCACCGGCCACGGCCGCCCCGAGCCCAACCACGATGCTCGCGGCGACGTTGAGGACGGCGAACAGCCGGGCCCGGTCCTGCAGCAGCCGGACGGTCTCGTACCCGAAGGTCGAGTACGTCGTCAGCGCGCCGCACAGCCCGGTCCCCAGAGCAGCCATGATCGGCGCCGGGGTGTGCAGCGTCGCCGCGGCGAGTAGGCCGAGCAGGAACGAACCGGCGACATTGACCGCGAAGGTGCCCCAAGGAAACAGCGAGTCGTGGCGGCTGGAGACCGCACGGTCGACCAGGTAGCGCAGCGGCGCGCCGACCGCGGCGCCGAGCGCGACGAGCAGCGGCGTCACGGCACGTCCCGACCCGTTGCGTCCCGACCCGTCACGTCACGACCGACGTAGCGGATCACCTCAACGGGATCGATGATGACCAGACCTTCGGTGACCAACTCATCGAGCTGGGGCAGAAACGCGCGGACCGCGGCTTCCGCGTCCACGATGATGACCGCGACCGGAAGGTCTTCCGACAGGGACAGCAGCCGGTTGGTGTGGATACGCGAGGACGCCCCATAGCCCTCGATGCCACGAATGACACTGGCACCCGCCAGACCGGCGCGGTGGGCACGGTGCACGATCTCGGTGTACACCGGCTTGTGGTGCCACTGGTCGTCTTCGCCGACGAATATGGTCAGGCGCAGCGCCGAGCCTTCGAGCTTCATCGGGCCTCCTTGGGTCGACGGGCGCGCCGGACATGGTCTACGCCCACCCTCGTGACGGTTATACCGACCTGGACCGCGGTCAGTGCGGCCAGCAGGGTGCCGGCCAGGTACGTCAGGGCGGTGCCGGCTGCGCCCGCGATCATCAGGTGCTGGGCGTCGACGACATACGTGGAGAAGGTGGTGTACCCGCCGAGCAGGCCGGTGCCCAGGAAGGGACGCAGCAGCCGGCGGCCGGGCCACACGTCGCTGACCAGCACCATCAGTACGCCAATGAGCAGGCAGCCGGACACGTTGATGATGAACGTCGTCCACGGGAATCCGGTCGCACCACTCGGGGCGGCCTGCCCCAGACCGTAGCGGGCGAGAGCCCCGGCCGCCCCGCCCGCGGCGATCACGCCGAGTACCGGCCATGGCACGCCAGCGCGCGACCCGCGCCCGGCGGCGAACGGCGAACCCACCCCGACGGGACCGTCGGGGTCAATATCGGCAGGAATGTCGGCCACCGACACATGGTAGGAGTCCGCCGGACGTACTACGTTGCTCGCGATACGAAGAAACCGACCGGAGTAGCCCGGATAGGGTGAGGCATGGACACGCGGCGGCACGAGCGAGACCGACGGGACCTGCGGTGACAGCCGCGGCGGTGCTGCTGGCGATGGTCGGGTGGGTTGCGTTCGCGGTGACTGCGCCCCGGCTGGCCCGGCGGTTACCGCCCGCCGCCGCGACCTTGGCGCTGGCCACCGGATCGGTCGTGATCGCCGCGTCGAGCATCATCGTGGTCGCCATGCTCGCCGCTCCCTGGATCGCGCAACTGCCAGAGGTCGCCGAACTCGGGCACTGGTCCGCTCCGAAGCTGCGGTCCGGCAGCCCCATCCCGGTCGCCGCCGCGGCCGGCTGCGCCACGCTGGTCGGCGCCGCGTTCGTACGACTGGCCCTGACCGGCTGGCGCCGGGCGGCGGCGATCGCCGCCGTCCACCGCTGCTGCCAGCACCTGCCGGCCACCGACGCCAACCTCGTCATCGTCGACAGCGAACAGCTGGACGCGTTCGCCACTCCCCTGCCATCCGGGCGAATCGTCGTGACCACCGGGCTGCTGCGGGCGCTGTCGGCAGACGAGCGGCGCGCTCTGCTGGCACACGAGCGGGCCCATCTGGAGCACCACCACGCCTGGTGGGTCCTGGCCACCGACCTGGCGGCCGCCACCAACCCGCTACTGCGGCCCAGCGCGCGGGCCGTCCGGCATGGCGTGGAGCGGTGGGCCGACGAGCAGGCCGCACGTACCGTGGGCGACCGGGCGCTGACCGCCCGTACCATCGCGCGCGTCGCGCTTCTGATCAAATCCAATCAGCAGGTACCGGTAATGGCCGCCACCGGCGGCGACGTTCCCGATCGGGTGCGGGCGCTGCTGACCGCGCCACCCCGGCGGCGCCTGCTGCCCGTGCTCGGGATGGCCGTCATGCTGACGCTGAGCCTGTCAGCGGGTGTCGACGTCCACAGCCGCACGGACACGGTCTTCGACCACGCTGCCGTGTCGCAGGCCCATTGCGGCCCGCGACACGGCAACTGCTGACGTCAGCGCAGGTTGGGCAGCGGGCGGGTGTGTTCCGCCCGGACCGCCTGCAGCTCGCCCGGTGCGATGCCGAGCAGGGTCAGGATCGTCGGCGCGATCTGGGTTGTGGACACCTCGTCCGAGACGGTTCCCTTACGGTCCACGCCCGCCCCGCTGAGGAGTACCGGCACGTTGCGGTCGGCGTCGGAGGCGCCGCCGTGCTCGGCGATCTTGCCCTTCTTGCCGGTGTACACCACGCCCTGTTGCGCGATGCCGATCAGATCCGGCACCCGCGCGTCGTCGTGTGCCACCCCGATCAGCTTCGCGGCCGCCTGGCCGGCGTAGATCTGGGCCAGACCGCTCTTGGTGAACGGCTTGGCCGCGCCGTTGATGTCGTTACCGGTGCCTGAGTACCCGGTCAGGAACGTCGCGGCGAAATCGGCGGCGGCCTGGGACCGGTCGGACAGCCACAGGACCATCCCATCGTCGTTGATCGACCCGACCACCAGCGGACCGGTGTGGCCCGCCTTCGTCCAGGCGGCGTTGAGCGCGTCGAGGATCGCACCATCATCGATCCGCGTGAGCTGCGACGGTACGGTCGGCGACTGCCCGTGCTTGGCCGAGACGATGATCGTGGTGTGGTCGGCGAGGCCACGGCTACCCAGTTCGGACACGAACCGGCCGAGCTGCGCGTCGACGAAGGACAGGGCCGACGACAGCACCGGACCCGGGGTGACGCCGTCGGCGAGGTAACCGCCCGGCTGACCGTCGGACGTGGGCAACTTCTGGGCGGTCGAGACGCTCTGGAAGTTCATGCCGAAGATCGCCGGGGTACCGAGCTTGACCGACCGGCCGTGGTCGTACCCGTCGATCTGGTTGAGTACGGCCTGCACCTTGTACCCGTCGTAACGCTGGGTCAGGCTGTTGACCTGCGTCCAGTCGTGGCCGGCGGCGCCCGCCTGGCTGTTGATCTCGGGCGTGAACAGGTCCTGGACTCCCGCGCCGGACGGGCCCTGGACGAGGTCGTACGCGGCGTGCTTGTCCGACCAGGCAGTGCCCAGCCCGTGCGCGCGGGCGACCTCGAACACCGTGTTGACCTTGAGGTACTGGTGCGGGTACACCGGCTTGCAGGTCTTCGGGTCGACCGGCAGTTGCGCCGGATCGATCACCTGCTCGGGCGAGCCCGTCATCTGCAGAATCGAACCGGGCAGACCCTGCAGACCCTGGCCTGCGTCGAGCGCGTTCATGTTCCGGTCGGCCTGCTCGGTGTAGTTCACCTCGGTGCCCGGCTTGGCGCCGGCGCAGTTCGTGGTGCCCGGCGGCAGCAGCTCATGGTTGTACGTGTCGTCGTAGTACACCCCGGTCGTCTTGGAGGTGCCTCCTGTCACCTGGGCGAGCAGGCCCGGGAACGAGTCCGACGGGAACGTGGTCTTCGCGTGGTCGTAGGTCACCCCGTGCCCCGCCAGCCCGGCCAGTGTCGATCGCGGGTTGTGCCCCACGTACCAGGCCAGGTCCTGCTGGTGCAGCCCGTCAACCGAGATCAGCAGTACGTGCTGAGCCCGCTCGTTGTTCTTGCCGGCGTCCGCGTTGGCCGGCAATCCAGCCGCCGCCACGAGCGCGGTCACCACCGCCGCCGCCACGACCGCGACTCCTGAAGCCTTTCGATATGCCCTGCCTGTCACGCCTCACCCCTACTCGCTGTAGTTGCCTCAGGTATGACTAACGGCCGCAGATAGCCACCCATGGACGGGGGCGGAAACAGGAGCGAAACGTCGGATGCATCGATCCACTCATCGGCGGAGTAGGCGAAGCCCCGCGTGGAGGGGGCAACTCCACGCGGGGCTTCGCTGACTTCAGGGAGGAACGCTTTACTTGCCGGCCTTACCGACCACCTGAACCTTCGCGTTGGGAATCAGGTTCTTGC
>JAOPWA010000342.1 GCA_025965915.1 Dactylosporangium sp.
CACTGGCGACGGCGCCCTGGGCGGCGGCGGCGCGGCGCAGGGCATAGGCCTCGGCACCCTTGCTCGGCTTGCGCCGCCGGGGTGGGGCGACCACACCGGGAGCCAGGCGCCGGCTACTGACCAGGAACGCGGTGTGAGCGATCATACGATGATCCGGGCGGACAGCGAGGCCCTCGGCATGCCAGTCGCGCACCAGGCTCTCCCACGCCCGGGGCTCGGTGAATCCGCCCCGCTCGCGCAGCGCCTCGACCAGCTCGGACAGTTGCGGGGTGGTCGCCACGTATCCGATGAGCACCCCACCCGGTACGAGGGTGCGCTCGACCACGTCGAGAACCTCCCACGGGGTCAGCATGTCGAGGATTATCCTGTCGAACCCCGTCTCATCACAGCCCGCCACGTCACCAATGCGAAGCGTCCAGTTGGGTGGGACCATGCCGAAGAACGCCTCGACGTTGCGGCGGGCGATGTCGGCGAACTCCTGGCGTACCTCGTAGGACGTCACATGCCCGGTCGTCCCCACCGCCCGGAGCAGTGAGCAGGTCAGCGCGCCGGAACCGGCACCGGCTTCGAGTACCCGGGCACCGGGGAACACGTCGCCCATCGCGACGATCTGTGCGGCGTCCTTGGGGTAGATCACCTGGGCGCCACGCGGCATCGACAGGACGTAGTCGGCCAGCAGGGGGCGCAGGGCCAGGTACGCGGTGCCCCCGCTGGAGGTCACCACACTGCCCTCGGGACGTCCGATCAGATCGTCGTGCTCAAGGCCGCCCCGATGGGTGTGGAAAATCTTGCCGGGTTCGAGCATGACGGTGTGCAGGCGCCCCTTCGGGTCGGTGAGCTGCACCCGGTCCCCCGGCCGGAACGGCCCCCGCCGGGCTGGCGGCACGCCGTCGACGCCGCCGCTGGTGGCATTCGCGTCGCTGCTCGCGGCATTCGCGTCGCCGGGCGTGGTCGAGGTCGTGGCGTGCGGAACAGTCACCGTGCGGTCTCCTTGGAGGTGAGCAGATTCGCGGCGCCAAAGCCGCGCAGGACTCCACCACATCCTCGCCCGAGGCCACCTGGTGGTCGCCGTGAGGGTCGACTGGCGCGGCGTGCGGTGGCCGCGGGCCCGGCTGAGCCGCCCGCGCGGCACTCCGCCCGCGCCGACTGGCGGTGCGTGCGTCGATGCTACGAGAACGGTTTCGTCGTACGGCTGGCCTAACCTGTCACACATGACGGTCGAAATGGTGCGGGATCCGGCGGAGCCGACGAGGGACAAGACGTCGCAGCCGCCACGGCCGCCGTCGCTGTCCCCCTCCCGGGCGGCTGACTTCAAGACCTGCCCGCTGCTGTTCCGATTCCGCACCATCGACCGGCTGCCCGAGCAGCCGACGGCCGACCAGGTGCGGGGCACGTTGGTGCATGCGGTCCTCGAGCGGCTGTTCGACCTGCCGGCCGCCGAGCGCACCCCCGAGCGCGCCGCGGAACTGGTCGCACCGCAGTGGGAGCGGCTGCTGGCCGAGCAGACCGAGCTGACCGGGCTGTTCGCACCAGCACCCGAAGCGCCAGCCCCGGCGGCGTCAGCACCCGAAGCGCCAGCCCCGGCGGCGACCGCCCCGGAGGGTGCGGTCCCGGCGGGAGGGCTGACGCTGGCTGAGTTCCTCGCCTCGGCCACCGAGTTGCTGGGCGGCTACTTCACGATGGAGGATCCGCGCCGCCTGGAGCCCGCCCAGCGCGAGACCCTGATCGAGTCGACGATCGACGGCGGTCTGATCATCCGCGGCTATGTAGACCGGCTGGATATCTCCCCCACCGGCGACATGCGGGTGGTCGACTACAAGACCGGCGGGGCGCCGCGCGAGGCGTTCGAGGCGCGCGCGCTGTTCCAGCTCAAGTTCTATGCCCTGGTGCTGTGGCGCATCCACGGCGTCGTGCCCCGGGTGCTGCGCCTGCTCTACCTGCGTGACGCCGAAGTGTGCGACTACAGCCCCGACCTCGATGAGCTTCTGCGCTTCGAGCGCAACCTGCTGGCACTGTGGCAGGCGATCGAGCGGGCGACCGAGACCGGTGACTTCCGCCCCAAGCCCAGCCGGCTCTGCGGCTGGTGCGCCCACCAGGCCCACTGCCCGGCCTACGGCGGCAACCCCCCGCCGTATCCGGCGACGGCGGTGAAGCTCGGTATGCCCACGCCAGCCGGTGCGGACATCGCCGGTACGGATTGATGCCTCGTCGTCCACACAGATGAGCTGGGCGTGGGAACGCGTCATGATCCTGACCACGTTCGATCTGGCGAATGCGTGGTCGGGGCACTGTGGGCGGGCTCCGGTGGATTCCTGGCCGAGTAGGAACGGGAAGTCCTGGTCCAAGTCGCGCGAGGACTGTCCAACGCCGAGACTACGCGCGAGTTGCGAATCAGCGAGACCACGGTTAGACCCATGTGGGACATGTGCTGACCGAGCAGGGACCGCGATCGGGTCCACGGTCGTCCTCGCCCACGTGAGCCGGCTCGTCCGCCCCCGCGCCTGAACAGCGACCTGTCGCGAGAGTGGAGAAGCTCCTCTCGACGCGTACGTCACTCGAGGCGCATGTGACAAGTATCCGTAGGAGCGACTCTCGAGTCGCTTACACCCTCTACCTTCAGTGTGGAACAAGACGGGGATCTTTCGAAGGGAAAAAATGTGACCGCGACACTCTCAACGGCGGCAAATGTCGCCGCTCGCGCGGTGGACGTGTGGAAGGTTTACGGCAGCGGCGAGGCCCAGGTCGTCGCGCTGCACGGGGTGGGTGTGGAGCTCGAGCGGGGCCACTTCACCGCGATCATGGGACCCTCGGGGTCGGGTAAGTCGACCCTGATGCACTGCCTGGCCGGCCTGGACACGGTGACGCGGGGTGAGGTCTTCGTGGGCGACACCCGCGTCACGGGGTTGGGTGACCGGGCCTTGACCGACCTTCGCCGCGACAAGGTCGGCTTCATCTTCCAGCAGTTCAACCTGCTGCCGACGCTGACGGCCGAGGAGAACATCCTGTTGCCGCTGTCGATCGCCGGGCACAAGCCCGACCGCCAGTGGTTCGACACGGTGATCGACACCGTCGGCCTGCGCGACCGCCTCAAGCACCGCCCGACCCAACTGTCCGGCGGCCAGCAGCAGCGCGTGGCCTGTGCGCGGGCACTGGTGGCCCGGCCGGAGGTCGTCTTCGCCGACGAACCCACCGGCAACCTCGACTCCCGTTCGGGCGCCGAGATCCTGAGCTTCCTGCGCAACTCGGTACGCGAGTACGGCCAGACGATCGTCATGGTCACCCATGACCCCAACGCCGCCTCGTACGCCGACCGGGTCATCTTCCTCGCCGACGGCCGCGTCGTGGACGAACTGCGCGACCCGAGCGCCGAGGCGGTGCTCGACCGGCTCAAGCGCCTTGACATCAGCGCCGCCGACGCCGTTGCGGCCGAAACCGCCGGGACCGCGTGATGCTGCGCGCAACACTCAAGAGCCTGCTGTCGCGCAAGCTGCGGCTGCTGCTGAGCGGCTTGGCCGTGGTGCTTGCGGTGATGTTCGTGTCGGGTGCGTTCGTGCTGTCGGACACGCTCGGCCGCACCTTCGACTCGCTGTTCACCAGTGCGTACGACAGCACCGACATCCAGATCCAGGGCAAGCCGAAGGTGACCGGCGGTGACTCCGAGGCCGCGCCGGGCGACATCAAGGCCTCGGTGGTCTCTCGCGCGGCCCAGGTTCCCGGCGTGGCCAAGGCCACCGGCGCCGTCGTCGCCGTCGGCGCCCGCGCCGTCGGGCACAACGGCAAGGCGGTGGGCGGCGCGGGCGGCGCACCGCAGTACGGGGTCAACTGGAACAGCGGGGACCCCATGATCTCGCTGCGCGAGGGCCGTGCCCCGCGGGCCAACAACGAGATCGTCATCAACGCCGGCCTGGCCAAGCTCGGCAACTTCAAGGTCGGTGAGCAGGTCGGGGTGCTCACCCTCGAGGCGAAGAAGATGTTCACGCTGGTGGGCATCTCCGAGTACTCCGGCGGCCGGGACTCGGTCGGCGGCGAGCAGATGATCGCATTCACCGAGCCGGTCGCCCAGCAACTCATGCTTGGCGCGACCGGTGTCTACAACGTCATCGACGTCAAGGTCACCAACAAACAGGACCTGACGAAGGTACGCGACGCGCTGCGCACCCAACTGGGCGCTGCCTACCAGGTGGACACCGGCAAGGACCTGGCCAAGAAGCAGTCCGACCAGATCAAGAAGGGACTGTCGTTCGTCACCTACTTCCTGCTGGGCTTCGCGGCCGTCGCCCTCTTGGTCGGGGTGTTCCTGATCCTCAACACCTTTTCGATCATCGTGGCGCAGCGCACTCAGGAACTGGCCCTGCTGCGCGCGATGGGCGCCAGCCGCGGGCAGGTGATCGGGTCGGTCATGCTCGAGGCCACCGTGATCGGGGTGGTGTCCTGGCTGATCGGCCTCGGGCTGGGCGTTGGGGTCGGCTGGCTCGGCGCCTACGCCCTGGGCGCCCTCACGGGCGACCTGAAGGTGGCAGGCCTCGGTGTGCCGGCGGCGGCGTGGATCGTGTCGTTCGTCGTGGGGGTCGGTGTGACGCTCCTCGCGGCGCTGCTGCCGGCGATGCAGGCGTCGCGCGTACCGCCGGTCGCGGCCATGCTGCAGGCCAACACCGCCGACCGGCCACTGACCAAGTTGACGGTCGTCGGCGCGATCCTGTTCGTCGCCGGTGGCGGTGTCCTCGCGTACGGGCTGTCGGGTAAGGCTGGCGGCAACACCCTCGTGCTGGTGCTGGCTGGGGTGCTCTCCACCTTCATCTCGGTCGCGCTGCTCACCCCACTGCTCGGCCGTCCGGTCGTGTCGCTACTGGGGCGCCTGTTCTCCTGGTCGGTGCCGGGGCAGTTGGGCCGGCGCAACTCGGCGCGCAACCCGCGCCGCACCGCCATCACGGCTGGCGCGATGATGATCAGCATCGCACTCGTCACGGGGATCAGCACCATCTTCTCGTCGGCCACCGCGAGTATCAACAAGGTCGTCGACAAGCAGGTGCAGGCCGACCTGATCATCGCCGGGCAGCAGACGTCGTCGATCCCGCCAGCGATCGACCCGGGGGCGCTCCGACAGGTGCGAGCACTGTCCGACGTCGACTCGGTCGCCGCGCAGGCCTATGACGCGGCCATGATCGGCGGCAAGCGGCAATTCGTCGCCACCTTCGACGACATGGCGGCGGCCACCCGGATCTTGAAGATCAAGACGAAGGAGGGCAGCGTCGACAGGCTGGCCGGTGGCCAGTTGGCGGTCGACGACGGCACGGCGACGAAGCTCAAGTGGACGATCGGCCAGGCTGTCTCCGTGCAACTGCCACGCGGGGAGGCACGGGACTTCCGGGTGGCCGGCATCTACGTCCACAGTGAAGGCGCGAGCGGGATCATCGCCTCATGGGAGGATGCCACCAAGGGCTTCCGGGCGGCGACCGCCACGCAGGCGTTCGTCAAGCTGCGGCCGGGCACGAAGGTGGCCACTGCCAAGGGACAGATCGATCAGATCCTCAAGGACAGTCCCGAGGTGAACGTGCTGACCCGAAGCGAGTGGATCGGCAACACCACCCAGTTCTTCGACATCGTCCTGATCATCGTGCAGGTGCTGCTTCTGGTGGCCATGCTGATCGCCGTCCTGGGCATCATCAACACGCTCGTGCTGTCGGTCCTGGAACGCACCAGCGAACTCGGCATGCTGCGGGCGATCGGCCTGCGCCGCGGCCAGATGATGCGGATGATCGTCGTCGAATCGGTCGTCATCTCGCTGTTCGGAGCGCTGCTCGGGATCTCCGTCGGGGCCGGGCTCGGCGCGGCGGTCGTACACGCGCTCAAGGACAAGGGGATCAGCGACCTGTCGTTGCCGTGGGGTTTGATGATCTTCTACCTCATCGCCGGTGCGGTGGTCGGTGTGGTCGCCGCCATCATCCCGGCGATCCGGGCCGCCCGGCTCAACGTTCTGAACGCGATCGCCTACGAGTAGTCGACCGCGTGGCGACGGCGGGGTGGGGCCGATAACGCCCCACCCCGCCGCTGTCTGTCGTCAGGGCACCCTGAGGCGGGTATTCACAGGTGGGGGCGTGGAGAGGGCGTTCGTGGCCGCCACGCGTCGCTGCCCCTCCGGGGATTCCCCTGAGAGGCACTGCCGGTTTTCCCCGAGTCGGAAACCAGTGGTCGACTCCCCCGCCGGGTGGATGTAACGGCACGTCAGCGCACCGAACATGGTCTTCGACACGGCGACGGGACACGACGAAGACCTGACGGAGGAGCGGTGACACTCACGATGGGCGCGCACACGGCAAAAGGGACACGCACGAGCGCGGCAGCGCGCGCCGTAGACGTGTGGAAGGTGTACGGCAGCGGCGAAGCCCAGGTGGCGGCGCTGCGCGGAGTGAGCGTGGAACTGGCCCGCGGGGGGTTCACCGCGATCATGGGGCCGTCGGGGTCGGGTAAGTCGACACTGATGCACTGCCTGGCCGGCCTGGACTCGGTGACCGGCGGCGATGTGTACGTCGGCGATACGCTGATCACCGGTCTGTCCGACCACGGCCTGACCCGGCTGCGGCGCGACCAGGTCGGCTTCGTCTTCCAGCAGTTCAACCTGCTGGCCACGCTGACCGCCGAGGAGAACATCCTGCTGCCGCTGTCGATCGCCGGACGTAAGCCCGACCGGCAGTGGTTCGACGCCGTCATCGACACCGTCGGGCTGCGCGACCGGCTCGGGCACCGCCCGAGCCAACTGTCCGGCGGCCAGCAGCAGCGGGTCGCCTGTGCCCGGGCCCTCATCTCACGGCCGGAAGTCGTCTTCGCCGACGAACCCACCGGCAACCTCGACTCCCGTTCGGGCGCCGAAGTCCTTGGCTTTCTCCGCAACTCGGTACGCGGCTTCGGCCAGACGATCGCCATGGTCACCCACGACCCCACCGCCGCCTCGTACGCCGACCGCGTCATCTTCCTCGCCGACGGCCAGATCGTCAGCGAGTTGACCGCACCCACCGCCGAGGACGTACTCGACACGATGAAGAGTCTCGACACCCTGACGGCGGTGGCCTGACGACGCGCGGATGGACGCCCGACGCCACGGGACGCGGCCGGCTGTCAGGCCACGGCGCCCCGCGCCCGCAGCCCCTGTAGCGTCGCCAGATCGAGCATCTCGAGGCTGTCGATCTGGACGACGCCGTCCGACGGGATCAGCGCCACCTCGCAGGGCACCGCGACCACCAGGCAGCCGGCGGCCTGGGCACTCGCCACGCCCGTCGGCGAGTCTTCGACCGCCACGCAATTCCGCGGATCCGCGCCGAGCTTGGCCGCAGCCGTCAGGTAGGGCTCGGGGTGGGGCTTGCTGTTGCCCACCTCGTCGCCGCACACCACGACGTCGAAGTTGTGCGCGCCGATCGTGCCCAGCGCCACCTCGACCAGGCGCCGGCGGGTCGCGGTGACCAGCGCCGCCGGTATCCCCGCCGCCCGCACCTCGGCGAGCAGCTCCCGGGCGCCCGGCCGCCAGATCAGTCCCTTGGCGAACAGATCGTGCACCCGGTCCTCCAACCAGGTGACGCTCGCCTCCGGATCGCGCCACGGCTGCGAGATATCTGTGTGGAGGATGGTCATCGACTCGATCATGCTCGTACCGACCATCCGGGTCCGGGCGGGGGCAGACAGCTCTCCCCCGTACCGATGCGCCAGCTCCCGCAGGCCGACGTCCCAAACCTTCTCACTGTCGACAAGGGTGCCGTCCATGTCGAACAGCACCGCGTCAAGTTGCGACACACACACCCCATGATCTCGGCGGACCTAACCAAACTTACGGTTGTGAGCGCGGTCATAGCGGTGGGGGTCGTATTGGCAGGGATGTTTCCGACAAAACGCCTATAGCTCACGGAGGGCGGTTTAGGGTGGCCGCTATGTCCGACCGCGATACGCCGCAGGAGATTGCCCGTCGCCGTACCGTGGGCACCGCCGCCGTGCTCGGTGGCATCGACCTTCGCTGGTACCCCTACCGCCACCTCACCATCGTCTCGCAGCGCCATTTCGCCACCGAAGGCATGGGCGAGGTACTGGCGGCCGCGGACGTACTGGCCCAGTCCGGATGGGAACTGGTGAACGTCGGCGAGTTCGGCAAAAGCGCGCTGATGTGCGCCGTCATGCGGCGACCTTGACCCCTTTCCCCACCCCGACCAGCGCCCGGGTCAGGCCGACGGTGAGCAGAGCGAACACGGTGAAGCCGGCCACGTAGTAGTAGGTTCCGAAATCGGCGAAGGGCGAGTCGAAGGCGATCGTGAAGGCGCCGAGCTGGGCTGACTTCGGGATGCCGGACAGCTTCGAGTTGCCGACGATCAAGAAACCTGCGTACGCCACCAGCGCGACCCCCGCCGCCACCAATTGGACCCGCCACAGCAGCCGCATGACGCCGATTCGCCACCTGCCGATCACGAAGGCGATCGCGAGGACGACGACGACACCGTCGAGCGCCACCATCGCCCAGGCAGACGTGCGCAGGAACGTGGCGACCGTCGACAGGTATCCGATCTGGTCGGCGACGAGCACGTCGTGGCGTGGCCCGCACGCTGCCAGCGCCACGCAGTGCTCATGAGCCGCCGCGACGTCGCCGTCGTTGGGCGCGAATACGATCCTGGCGTAGCCGGGGGCGAACAGCAGCCCGTACACCAGCGTGTACGACAGCCAGATCAGACCTTTCAGCCCGACGAGTACAGTCCGCATACTCAACCCCGCACAGCCTCGGGCCACTTGCCGCCCGGGAACTTCGAGTGATCGCCGACCTGCCACACGACGTTGCGGATGTTGCCTGCCACCTCGACGAACCGGTTCGCCATCCCCAGTAGCTGGTTGAGGCCCTCGGTCACGATGCCGGCGATCCCGTCCGACAACTGCTCGATGGCCCACGGGATGCCGACGACCGTCTCCGAGTCGGCGAGTGCGGCCACGAGCTTGCCGACCGCACCGGTCAGGGTCTTGGCCAGGCTGACCGCGAATTCCACATTGCTCTTCGCGATCCCGAACAGCCAGTCGCTGGCGAACTTCGCCTTGTTGACGGACTCGTCGACGGCCGACTTCTGGCCGGTAGCCCGCTCGTTGTACGCCGAAGACGCCGCGCCCGTCCAGGTGGTCAGGTTGACGCTCTCCTTGGTGGTCGTCTTCGACGAGATCTCCGACACCGGCGTCATCACCGAACTGAGCCAGCCGAAGCTCGCCACGAACAACGAGATCACCGGCACCTGGTGGTCCAGGGCGTACCTGACCTTCTGGATGAGCTGCTGGATCCCGTTGCGTACCTGGTCGAGCTTGTCGCGGATCCACCAGATGGTGGCCGCGCCGAGCATCCAGGCCCATTTCTTCACCTGGGACACCACGCCGTTGAACTTGTCCACCATGTCCTTGACGCCGCCGCGGATACTCTCCATCGCGGTATTGAACTGCGCCTTGAGCTGCTCTATGTCACCGGAGGGCGATGTCACGTCGTACCCTTCCTACTGGCCGTAGATCTGAGTCAGGTCGGTGACGGCCTTGCCGTCGGAGGCGTCGTAGAGGTCCGCTGCTTTGTCGAGCGCGCTGCCCAACTGATCGAACTCGGTCACAGCGCCGGCGAACAGATTCACCATGTACGTCCGGAAGTCGTTGTATGCGGACGAGTGCGCAGCGGTGCTGACCATGTCGCCGATGAAGAATGCCGAGGCCGAAAGCTCGAGCCGGTCGGCGTTGCCCCGTACGCCGTCCATGTCGCCGGCCAGCCGTCGCCACTTCGTCGCCTCGACGCGCAGCGCATCGATGACTACCTGCACTTCTTGCTTATTGCCCATCGCGTACCCCCTGTGCGGTCTCGAAGGCAGTGAGCGCGTCGTTGGCGAGGCCGTCGATGCTGGCTCCGGCGATCCGCCGGGCATCGACCTCCACCCCGACGATGTGCCGGCCCTGGAGTTGAATTTTCAGGTATCCATCCGGACTGGAGACCCTGGTGTACTGGTCCGGTGTCGTCTGCGCCCGGGCGCCCGCCTCCGCGTACCGCCGCCGGTCGGCCTCGATCTGGTCCAGTTCTTGCCAGGTACGTTCGATCCAGCGGTGGTTGTCCTCGGGTTCGTACCTCCCGGGCTGCGGCTGCGGTAACTCCTGGCCCCCGCCTTCCAGGGCCGCGATCGCCGCTGCGGCCTGAGCCTTCTGGACGGCCGCGAGGTACGCGTCGTACAGCGCCACGCCAACCTCGGACGGCTTCAGCCGCTCCCGCCAACTCGTACTGAAACCGATATCGATGACGCCGCCGCGGTGGTCGACCGCGACGTACACCGCACCGGTGGAGTCGCTGGCCTCCTTGGGCTGGCCGGGCCGAAGGTCGGCTCCGGACGTACGAGCGGACTCCAGCGCGTCCCGCCGAAGCTGCTCGGGGTCGCCAAGAAAATCCAGGTCGCTAAGGCTGAGGTCGTCGTCCGGTCGCAATGTCACCCCCGCTCGGTCTTCGCTGACCTGGGGTGGGTGGGGCGCGCGTCCAGGCGCGGTCCAGTGGCTCAGAGCATCAGCCGTGATCGTTCTCCCCGTGGCCAAGCCGCGCCATCATATCCACGACGACGCGCACCTGTGGGGCGCCTTCCGGTGGCAGAACCAGACCTGAGCCGCCGGGATCTCGTCGCCCGACTGGGCCTGTCGGCTGAGAAAGGGGCGTGACTCAGTGCAACAGCCTGTGGAGATCAGGCCTCGCCCGTGGCAACGGGCCGATCGCTGGCGTGGCTGTACTGCGACCACGAGCCGGGGTAGAGCCGCCCATGGCCCAGGCCGACGAGTTCAAGAGCAAGCAGGTTGTGGCAAGCGGTGACGCCAGACCCGCAATATGAAATAACCAAGGCGCCGTCAGTGACACCCGCTTGCTCGAACCGCCGGCGCAACTGCTCGACGGGCAGGAACCTGCCGTGTGCATCGAGGTTCTCCCGGCAGGGCAGACTGCGAGCCCCGGGCACATGACCTGGCCGGGGGTCGACCGGGTCGTGCTCTCCGCGGTAGCGGTCCTGATTGCGAGCGTCAAGCACAGTGTTCGCGAGATCCGCGGCGTCGTCGATGTCCGCCAGTCGCTCGGCCGGCCATTCACGAGGTGTGAAGACCGCCACCGGGCGCGGTGCGGTAACCCGCTCGAGCGGGCCATCGTAGGCAGCCATGCCACCATCAAGCAGCGCGGCCCGGTGCCCGGTCACGCGGAGCATCCAGACCAGGCGGGCCGCAATCACCCCGCCAGCATCGTCGTAGGCAACGACGGTGTCGCTATCGCCGATACCCAGGCGTGCCATGCCCTCGGCAAACGTCTCCGGGTCAGGCAGCGGGTGGCGGCCTTCCTGCGGACTGCCCTCCCGCGAAAGCCAGCGATCCAGGTCGACGAACATCGCCCCAGGCAAATGCCCCTGGTCGTATGCCTCACGCCCGGAGCGGCCGTCGAGATACCAGCGCACGTCCGCGAGGACCACCTCCTCACGCCGGTCCTGCCACCACGACACATCGACAACCGGAGGGATCACTCCCCCATCCTAACGGGGCTGCGGCTGCGCCCTACCGCACGGACCGTGACCAGCCGTCACAGCCGTGCTCTGCGGCGCCGGCGCAGGATCAAGGCCAGGGCGAGTGCGGCGAGTGCGGCGAGTGCGGCGAGTGCGGCGAGTGACGCCAGTGTGCCGAGGACGGTGATGATGGGTCGGTACCGCTGTGCGAAGGGTCCGGGCCGTGGCGGGCCGGGCTGATGGGGCGGCTCGCCGATTCGGTCGGTCGCGATCTCCAGTTCTCTGATTGCGGTCGGCGCGGGACGTCGACCACCCGAATCTCGGCAACGTGCGGATCGGCGATGCTGGCGTCGTCGTAGCTCACCGCGGTCCGTGCCCAGAGATGCGTCGAGATGTGTTTTCGCAGCTCGGGGCTGGTTAACCCCTCACTTGGCGTTGAAGTAGCTCGCCTCGGGGTGGTGCACGATGATCGCGTCGGTAGCCTGCTCCGGCTCCAGCTGGAACTCCTCGCTGAGCGTCACACCGATCCGGTCCGGCCGCAGCAGTTCCACGATCTTGGCGCGGTCTTCGAGCTCGGGGCAGGCGCTGTACCCGAGCGCGTACCGGCAGCCGCGGTAGTCGGTGCGGAGCAGTCCGTCGAGGTCGGCCGGGTCGTGGTCGGCGAGCCGGCGTCCGTCGGGCAGGACCATTTCTTCGCGCATCCGCTTGTGCCAGTACTCGGCGAGGGCCTCGGTGAGCTGCACGGACAGGCCGTGGACTTCCAGGTAGTCGCGGTAGGCGTTCTCGGCGAACAGCTTCGCGCTGTACTCACTGACCGGCTGGCCGACCGTGACGAGCTGGAAGCCGACGACGTCGAACTGTCCCGAGTCCCGGCTTCGGAAGAAGTCGGCCAGACAGAGGCGGCGATCGCGGCGCTGCCGCGGGAACGTGAACCGGGCCCGCTCGGACTGCCCGTTCTCGTCCAGCACGACCAGGTCGTTGCCTTCGGAGTACGCCGGGAAGTATCCGTAGACGACCGCCGCTTCGAGAATCTTGTCGGAGGCGAGGCGGTCCAGCCAGTACCGCAGCCGGGGACGGCCCTCGGTCTCGACCAGCTCCTCATAGGACGGTCCACCGCCGCCACGGGCGCCGCGAAGCCCCCACTGGCCCATGAAGGTAGCCCGCTCGTCCAGCAGCGCGGCGTAGTCGGCCAGTGGAATGCCGCGTACGACCCGGGTGCCGAAGAACGGCGCGGACGGCACCGGCGCATCGGAGGCGACATCGGACCGTACCGAGGCGTCGCCGACGTCGGGGAGCTCCTCGCGTACCGCCGCGGTTTTCTGACGCCGGGCACGACGGGCGGCGAGCGCGGCCTCGCGCTCGGCGTCCACTACCGCCACGCCGCCGCGCTTCGCGGTCATCACCCGGTCCATGAGGGACAGTCCTTCGAAGGCGTCCCGGGCGTAGTGCACGTCTCCGGTGTACAGGGCGCGCAGGTCGTCCTCGACGTAGGCGCGGGTCAGCGCGGCACCACCGAGGAGCACCGGCCAGCGCTCGGCGAGGCCGCGGGTGTTCATCTCCTCCAGGTTCTCTTTCATGATGACCGTGGACTTGACGAGCAGGCCGGACATGCCGATGACGTCGGCGTTGTGGGTCTCCGCGGCCTCGAGGATGGACGTGATCGGCTGCTTGATGACGAGGTTGACGACCTCGTAGCCGTTGTTGGACAGGATGATGTCGACGAGATTCGTGCCGATGTCGTGCACGTCGCCCTTGACGGTGGCGAGCACGATGCGACCCTTGCCGCCGTCGTCGGTCTTCTCCATGTGCGGTTCGAGGTAGGCGACGGCCGTCTTCATCACCTCGGCCGACTGCAACACGAACGGCAACTGCATCTGGCCG
>JAOPWA010000034.1 GCA_025965915.1 Dactylosporangium sp.
CGCGCAGCGGGACGCCGACGTTGAGCGCGTCGAGCGGCGGCAGTGTGGGCCAGGGTTGTCCGCTCTTGCGGGTGGGTCGTGGCGGATCGAGGTCGGGATGGGTGAGGCACTCGTCCAACACGCTACGTAGCCGGGACAGTCCGGCTGCGATGTCGCTGGCCAGTGGCGGCGTGCCTGGCGGCCGCCTGGCCATCACCCACTGTTCGAGGACGTCGTGGGTGGGCAGGCCAACCAGCAGAGGCAGCGCTTGGCGGAGCGAGTCGACCCATTCGAAGCGGGGTCGCGGGCGGCGTGGTGCCGCGCGGGCGCGGTCACCGCGCGAGGGCGTACAGGCCCTTCCTGTTGGGAGCGATCATGGCGTCAATGGTGAGCTATCTGTGAGACACGCGCAACCGGCGACCGCGACCGGGTCCCAGCCGACTCACTCCGCCAGTTGGTGGCGCAGCCGTTCCCGCAGCGACATGAAGCGCACGTGTTCGTAGCCGATGAGGGCGAGGAGGACGGCGGCGAGGATGCCGAGCAGGGCCAGCGCGGGCAGCTTGACCGCCGCTGGCAGAAGTGCGACGCAGACGATCGCGGCGATCAGGCGTTGGAGGCTGAACCGGTGCACGTTGCGCCAGCGGAACGCGACGTGCGCGAGCAGGTACAGCGCAGTGCCGCCGAGAAGCGCCACCGCGGGCACGACGTGCAGGTGGTGCTCCACGTGCGCGAGCGTCTTCTTCAGGCCGAGCGCGACGAGGACGATGCCGGCGACCATCGGGAAGTGCAGGTAGGAAAACGAGTCGCGCGCGATGCTGTTGCGCTCCCGGCCGGGCGAGGCGTGAGCCAGCCGCCGGGCCGCCACCAGGGCGACGACGTCGAAGTACAGCCACCACAGCGAGGTCGCGACGACCGTGCCGATCACCGCCGCGGCGACAACGCCGGCGTTGACACCGTCGGTTGCGCCTACGCCGATCGCAACGATCGACTCGCCGAGCGCGATCAGCACGATGAGCCCATGGCGCTCGGCGAAGTGACCGGGCACGAGCTTCCAGCCCTCGACACCGAAAAAGTAGGGACCGGCCATGTCGAGAATCAGCGCAAGGGCCCACAGCGCTGTCTGCAGGATGCCGCCGGCGAACGAGGCCGCGATGAGCAGGCCGGTCCCGACCGCGGTGCTGCCGGCCAGGCCGACCACAGACCGGCGAAGTGCCGGGTCGTCGCGGCTGGCGAGAACGAACAGCGCGATGTGCGCGACGCGCACGGCCGCGTACGCGCAGGCGAACAGCAGCGCCGTGGCGCCGAACGCGCCGGGCACGCATAGCGCCACCACCAACAGCGCTGCCATCGCCGCGAACATGACGAGCCGGACGATGCCCTCTTCCGGATCGACGACGCTGGTCAGCCAGGCGTAGCCACCCCACGACCACCACAGGACGCCGAGAACGAGAACGCCTCTACCCAGGCCGATCCAGGACGGATCGGCCGCCATCAGCGTGGTGCACTGGGTGATCGCGAGGACGAAGACGAGGTCGAAGAAGAGCTCCAGTGGCGTCACCCGTTCCTCGTCGCCCCGCAGCACCGCTGCGACGCGCGGGTGGGATCGGGTCCGGTCGCTCACCCGCGCATCTTGCCACGAACTTCCCGCCGGTACGGCGACCTGCCGCATCGCTCGTGGTCGAGATCTGCTGCCGGCGCGGCGTCATCGAGCAGGATCTGGCGCCGGGCGTCATTGCTGAATCTCAGCGCAACGTCCCTCGCGTAGACGCGGCGTCAGGGGTGCGGGCCGCCGATCCGGTGTTGGATGGCAGCCCGTACGGTCGGAGTGCCCGCAAGCGTCTGTTTATACGAATCGGGGCTGATCCGTGAACGTACGTGGCATGAGAAGCGATGGTGCTCTTTCCGGCGTGAGGGTCCTGATCACCGGAGCGACCAGCGGTCTGGGACGCGTAATGGCCGAGGCCCTCGCCGACGACGGGGCGCAGGTCGTCATCACCGGTCGCGAAGAGGCCCGCACCGCGACAGCCGCCGAGCAGATTGATGCTGGCCGCAGGCGGGTGGGCGGCATCGCCATGGACGTCCGTGATGAGCGTTCGGTGGCCGATGGTGTCCGGCGGATCCTCGCCGACCTTGGTGGCCTGGATGTGCTGGTAAACAATGCGGGCATTGGCATGCGGACGGTCAACCCGGAGTTCTTCACCGAACCGCGCGGTTTCTGGGAGGTGACCGCCGACGGCTTCCGGAACGTGATTGACACCAACCTCACCGGCTACTTCCTGGTCGCCCGGGCGGTCGTACCCGCGTTCATCGCCGCTGGCGGTGGCCGCATCGTGAACATCTCGCTCAATGAGGAGACCATGATCCGCAGGGGCTTCGTGCCCTACGGCCCGTCACGTGCCGGGTCGGAGGCATTGTCCCGAGTCATGGCCGCCGATCTGCGCGAGCACTCTGTATGGGTCAACGTGCTCCTGCCGGGCGGGGCCACCCGCACCGGCATGATCCCTGATGATGTGCCGGAGGCGGTCCGGGAGCAGATGCTCGACCCGTCCGTGATGGCCGCGCCGATCCGCTGGCTGTGCTCGCCGGCTGCCGCTGGTGTCACCGACGAACGCATCGTG
>JAOPWA010000044.1 GCA_025965915.1 Dactylosporangium sp.
CTTGATCCCCGGTACGGTCAGCGACGTCTCGGCGACGTTGGTGGCCAGCACCACCCGGCGCCCGGTGTGGGGCTGGAAGACTCTGTGCTGCTCGGCGCTGGACAGCCGGGCGTACAGCGGGATGATCTCGGTGCTCGTGAGCTTCATCTTGCCCAGCGCGTCGGCGGTGTCGCGGATCTCCCGCTCGCCGCTCAGGAAGACCAGGATGTCGCCCGGGCCTTCGGCTGCCAGTTCCTCGACGGCGTCGCCGATCGCCTGGATCTGATCGCGCGGCTCGTCGGTCTCGTCCGCCTCCTCGGCCTCTTCGATGAGCGGCCGATAGCGGACCTCCACCGGGTAGGTCCGGCCGGACACCTCGATGATCGGAGCATCCTCGAAGTGCTTGGAGAAGCGCTCCGGGTCGATCGTCGCGGAGGTGATGATCACCTTGAGGTCCGGGCGCTTCGGTAGAAGCTGCTTGAGGTACCCGAGAATGAAGTCGACATTGAGGCTGCGCTCGTGCGCCTCGTCGATGATCAGCGTGTCGTACTGCCAGAGCATCCGGTCGTGGGACAGCTCGGCGAGCAGGATGCCATCGGTCATGAGCTTGACCAGGGTGTCGTCGCGCACCTGGTCGGTGAAGCGCATCTTGAAGCCGACGACAGGGCTGGCCAGCTCCTCGGCGATGCGATCGGCGACCGTACGCGCGGCGAGCCGGCGCGGCTGAGTGTGGCCGATCAGGCCCTTGATTCCCCGCCCCAACTCCAGGCAGATCTTGGGCAGCTGGGTCGTCTTACCCGAGCCGGTCTCGCCGGCGACGATCACGACCTGGTGATCGCGGATCGCGGCGAGGATCTCATCCTTCTTCTGGCTGACCGGCAGCGCGTCGGGGTAGGTGATCGCCGGTACGCCTTCCCGCCGCTGCGCGATGCGCCGCTCGGCGGTCTCGATGTCAGCCGCGATCTGGTCGGCCACCGCCTGCCGGGCGTCGGGCTTGCGGATGTTGCGGGCGCCGTCCATGCGCCGCCGCAGCCGGCGCTGGTCACGCAGCATCAGATCTGGCAGGCGGGCCTGCAGATCTGAAAGCGGGGACGGCGCGGCGTTGTTGGGCATACGGCGCTCAAGGATAGGCAGGGCGACGCTCTTTCGGCTCGTGGTTTCGACCACCATGCCCCTAGGAGGGGGCGCTGTCGGGCGGCCGGAGAACGGGAGGGCGCCCCTCTTACCGCGTATCCGCGTACAGGGGCCCCTTGTTGTTCAACAGGGGAAGAGCGCCGCTATTCCGCCAGCCGCATTATCCGCGCCGCAGGTCACACCACATGATCAGGGAGAGTTTGCGGGGTTATGGCGCCGCAAACTCTCCCTGATCATGAGGCTTTCTTGTCGGGGGTCGCACCCAGCCCCTTACCGGGAGTCGTACCCAGCCCGAAAACCTCGGTGAGGCCGGTGATGTGCAGTTGCCGGAGGACGAACGGGCTCGGGTTACGAACGACGAAGTCGGCACCGATGTCGCGTGCGGTGTTCAACCCGACGACCAACGCTCCGATGCCGGTCGAGTCCATGAAGGTGACCCGCAGCATGTCAACGACCACTCGCGCCGGCTGCTGCCGCGTGATGGTGTCCACCAGCAGGGCGCGGAATCCATTGACGGTGGTCACATCGAGTTCGCCGCGGACATCGATGATCGCTGCGCCGTCCGCCAGGTGTTGAGAGGTCACCAACGCGTCGCCCATGGTCACCTCCTGCCGTCTCGCCTGCTCAATTCCTTCTGTACCCAGGTGTGGACGTCGCCAACCGTGAGCGGAAAGTGAGGGCGGATCGGGGGAGTCGGACCCTGGCCGAACGGTCCGAGGTACACGGTTTGTAAGGTCTGCGGACGTGTCTGCCACTTTTGGGAATCTTCGTCCAGACGCCGGGTTGTGGGGCGCGCAGTTGGCGCTGGCCCAGTTGCGAGAGCGGATCGTCGCCGGCGGACTGAGCGCCATGCGGGCCGACCCCGCGCTGCTCGCGGATGTCGACCAGCATGCGGCGGCCGTACGCGACGCGCTGACCGAAGTCAGCGGCCGGGTCAGTGCGGTGGGCCTCGCCGCGTACGCGGACGGGGTGGCGGACACCGCGGCGAGCAACGGCTGGCAACTACCCGCCGATCTTGACGGGCAGGAATGGTCCACGCCCTCCTGGCCACTGGTGCGACTGCTGGCCGTCTGCGTGGTGGCCGAGGCCGCCTACGTGCTCTGAGCGGCCCGGCCACGTTCCGGCGTGACTCCCCCACGTTCCGGCGTGACTCCCTCACAGGGTGGCGCGATGGTGCGGCCGGTCAGCGGATGTCGTCCCGCGGCGGGTTCGTGGGCGGCACGATCCTCGTAGCGTCGTCACCCGTCTGTGGCTCTCTCCGCAAGCCCCCGGTCGGTTCCGGCGGCCGGCTTCCAGCCGCTGACGTGCCCGGCGGGTACCCTCGCGGCTGCGCCCCGGCGCGCGCCGGCTCCGCCGGATGCGGCTCCCCGGCCTGTGGCTGACCGGCCCGTTCGGCCGCCAGTCGTTCGTCGGTGTCGCGCCGCCCCGCCGAGTACGCCCTCGCGTGCTCGGCGATGGCCGCCGACTCGGCGCCGGCCCGGTCGAGCCACCGCTCCAGGCGGTTCTGCATCGGGCGTACCAGACCCCCGCCGACCCCGACGATCAGGATGCCGGCGATCGTGGCGAGGACCGCGACCAGGATCGGCGTGGTGACCGTGGTGGCGACGCCGATCTGGTTGAGCGCCGCGATGACGCCGATCGCGATGATGAACCACGACGCGACGTTGGCCAGCACCCGGCCGTACGACAGGCCACCGATGGCACCGGCGATGATGTCGCGCACGGCGCCGGCGATGGCGGAGGCGACGACCACGATGATCACCGCGACGATCGCCCTCGGGATCCACGCGACGATGCTTCCGATCAGGGCGGACACCGGGTTGGGACCGAACACCCCGAAGGCGAGCTGCAGGGTGAACAACAGCACCGCGTAGTAGACCAGCTTGGCCACGATGTCCGAGGCGTCGTAGCGGGAGCGGGCCAGTGCGGTCTTGACGCCGCCGCGCTCGACCCACCGGTCGAACCCGATCCGCTCCAGAACGGCGTCCACGCCCTTGAGCAAGAGACGGGCGACCAGCCAGCCGATGACGAGGATGACGAGGAACGCGACGAATTTCGGTACGAACAGCGCCGCCCTGCGCAGTGCCTCGCCTATGACGTAGGGCACTGCCGCGGAGACGGCAAGCGAATTGGTCATACCGGCGGTCCTTCCTGTGCGGTTGATCAACCCGGGCAGGCCGGGTTGCTCCGTCACACGGGCTACCCGTCTGCGGCGGTAACACTCACCCCAGGATCAGCGGGAAGGTAGCGAGAGGTAGTCAGGAATCGGCAGGGTAGGCGCGGGTCTCGGCCGCCTTCACCGCCGCCCACAGCTGACGGCCGAGGGCCAGGTCGAGCTCGGCCGCCGCGGCCGGGGTGATGTCGGCTGCCGTGTCGGCCGGGCCGGTGAGGTGGACCCGGATGTGGTCGCCGTGGCGCTCCACCCCGTCGACCGTGGCCGGCCAGGTGTTGCGCGGGCTGCCGGCGGGGCGCTGCGGGTGCAGCGCCACAGCGGACGGCGGAAACGCGACGAACGCCTCGCCGTCGACGAGGTCCGCCGTGGTCAGCGTCAGACCACCGGTCATCGTCACGACGTGCCCGGCCCCGTGCCCCCGGTACAGGTTCAGGCCCACCAGCCGGGCGACGTAGTCGGTGCGGGGCTGGCGTGAGACCGTCGCCGCGTCACCGGTCTGCACCACCCGGCCCTGC
>JAOPWA010000069.1 GCA_025965915.1 Dactylosporangium sp.
TCGCCAGCACCGCCGGCGGCATGGAGATCGAGCAGGTCGCCGAGACCGATCCGGACAAGGTCGCGAAGGTCCCGGTCGACGCCATCCGCGGTGTGGACGAGGCGACGGCCCGCGAGATCGTGGCGAAGGCCGGCTTCCCGGCCGAGATTGCCGACCAGGTCACCGACATCGCGGTCAAGCTGTGGCAGGCGTTCATCGCCGAGGACGCCACGCTGGTCGAGGTCAATCCTCTCGCGAAGGTCGCCGGCGGCAAGGTCCTGCTGCTGGACGCCAAGGTCACCCTCGACGAGAACGCCGGCTTCCGGCACCCCGAGCACGCCGAGTACGAGGACAAGTCGGCGGTCGACCCGCTGGAGCAGGCCGCCAAGGCCAAGGACCTCAACTACGTCAAGCTCGACGGACAGGTCGGACTCATCGGTAACGGCGCCGGCCTGGTCATGTCGACCCTCGACGTGGTCGCCTACGCCGGCGAGGAGTTCGGCGGGGTCCGCCCGGCCAACTTCCTCGACATCGGCGGTGGCGCGAGCGCCCAGGTGATGGCCAACGGTCTGGAGATCGTGCTGTCCGACCCGGCTGTGAAGAGCGTCTTCGTCAACGTCTTCGGCGGCATCACCGCCTGCGACGCTGTCGCCAACGGCATCGTGCAGGCGCTGGAGCTGCTGGGCCAGCGCGGCGAGCAGGTGACCAAGCCGCTGGTCGTACGGTTGGACGGCAACAACGCCGAGGAGGGTCGACGCATCCTCGACTCGGCGGCCAACCCGCTCATCCAGCGGGTTGACACGATGGATGGTGCGGCAAAGCGAGCGGCCGAGCTGGCCTCGGCGGGGAAGTGACCTGACATGGCTATCTGGCTCACCAAGGACTCCAAGGTCATTGTCCAGGGCATGACCGGCTCGGAGGGTTCCAAGCACACCCGGCGCATGCTCGCCGCGGGTACCAACATCGTGGGCGGCACCAACCCGCGCAAGGCCGGCACGCAGGTCGACTTCGACGGCACCAAGGTTCCGGTCTTCGCGACCGTGGCCGAGGCGATCGCCGAGACCGGCGCCGACACGACCGTCGTCTTCGTACCGCCGGCGTTCACCAAGGGCGCGGTCATCGAGGCGATTGACGCCGAGATCGGGCTCGCCGTCGTCATCACGGAGGGCGTCCCGGTGCACGACACCGCGGCCTTCTGGGCGCACGCGAACGCCACCGGCAACCGGACCCGCATCATCGGGCCGAACTGCCCGGGAATCATCAGCCCCGGCAAGTCCAACGCCGGCATCATCCCGGCCGACATCAGCGGCCCCGGCCGCATCGGCCTGGTCAGCAAGTCCGGCACGCTGACCTACCAGATGATGTACGAGCTGCGCGACTTCGGCTTCTCCACCGGCGTGGGCATTGGCGGCGACCCGGTCATCGGCACCACGCACATCGACGCGCTCGCCGCCTTCCAGGACGACCCGGAGACGGACGCGATCGTGATGATCGGCGAGATCGGTGGCGACGCCGAGGAGCGGGCCGCCGACTTCATCAAGGCCAACGTGACCAAACCGGTCGTCGGGTACATCGCGGGCTTCACCGCCCCGGCCGGTAAGACCATGGGGCACGCCGGCGCGATCATCTCCGGCTCGTCGGGTACGGCCGACGCGAAGAAGGTGGCCCTCGAGGCCGCCGGCGTACGCGTGGGCAAGACGCCCAGTGAGACCGCGCGCCTCATGCGCGAGGTGATGGGCGGGCGCTGACGCGTACCGCTGATGGGCGGGCGCTGACGCGTGCCCGCTGATGTGCGGGCTTGTCAGGCGTCCGCGTGACACCAACATGCTGAGCGGCCGGTCGGGATGACCGGCCGCTCACATTTTTGGAAGAGTGGACCTCGATGGCAACCACCCCTGACGAAGCGACGGACACGCTCGCTGAAACCGTCACCCCGCAGGCCGGCCGCCGTACGTCCGATGGCGCGCCGGATGCGCCGCCCGCTGCCGCCCGCGCCCGCCCCGTCCGGCGGGCCCCGTTGGTGCTCGCGGCGTCGGTCACGACCGGGTGGGCGGCCCTGGTGTCGCTGGGCCCCGTCCTCGTCGTCGTCTTCCTGGCTCAGCTCGTCTCAGGTGGCGACGGTCGGGTCGGCCAGGTGTTCCGGGTCGGCCTGGCCGGCTGGTTGCTCGCCCACGGTGTCGAGCTTCGTACCGGTATCGGGCCGCTGGCCGTAGCGCCGCTCGCGTTCACGGTGCTGGCCGCGTGGCGGGTGGCGCGCGCAGGGGTGCACACCACCCGCGCGATCGGCGGTCGGCGCCAGGGGTCGCCCCAGGTGGCACTGTCCGCCGCCGCGGCGGTCGCCGTCGTGTACGGGCTGCTCGGCGCCGCCGCGGCAGTGTTGGCCACGATGCCCGGGCTGGAGGTGCCGGCGTCGTCTGCCGGGTTGACTCTGGGGATATTCGGGTTCGTCGCGGCCCTGGGTGGCGCAGCGGTCGAGAGCGGAGCGCATGCCTGGCTGGCCCGGCGCACCCCGATGCCGGTACGCGACGCGACTCGTACCGGTCTAGTCGCGGCGCTGCTGGTGCTCGGCGCGGGAGCGGCGGCGGCGGGTACGTCGCTGGCGTTGTCGGGCAGCGCGGCGAGCAAGGTCCTCGCCGCGTACCACGCCGGTGTGGCCGGGCAGGTGGGTCTCACCCTGCTCTGCCTCGTGTACGGCCCCAACCTCGCGGTGTGGGCCGCCAGTTACCTGATCGGGCCGGGCTTCGCCCTTGGCGCCGGGACGGTCGTCAGTGCGGCCCGGGTTTCACTGGGTACCGTGCCCGCGTTACCGGTGCTCGCCGCAGTACCGGCCAAGCCCGCGTCCGGCTGGGCGGGTCTGCTGCTCGCCGTGCCCATGGCGGCCGGCATGGCGGCGGGCTGGCTGCTGGCCCGGCGGCGGCTGCGCGCAGCCGGGGCCTTGCCAGCCGGCAAGGGCGGCGTCGCGATCGCATCC
>JAOPWA010000071.1 GCA_025965915.1 Dactylosporangium sp.
TGGAAGGCCTGAGCGGCCGTTTCCGCGGAGCCGGCGGCGTCCTTGCCGGTGATCGCGTCCACGATCGGCTGACCGACGATCTCGCGCGCCTGGGCGACCTTGACGACCTGCGGCCGGTCGTGGCCGACTCCGCCCTTGGCGCTGGTGGCGATGGCGTCGGCGAGGTCCTTCGGGTACGTCGCGGTGCCCTCGGGGTTGGACCACACCGAGGTACGCGCGCTCGGCACGCCGGACTTCTGCTGCGCGAGCGTCTGCGCCTTGCCGGTGGCCCACTCGATGAACTTCCAGGCATTGGTCTTGTTCGCCGAGGCGTCGTTGACGCCGAGCGCCCACGATGGGATGTTGTACGGCTTCGAGCCGGCGGGGCCGGCCGGGAACGGCGCGAAGCCGACCGTGTCGGAGACCTTCGACTTGGCGGGGTCGGTGGCGTTCTTGTACAGCGAGTCGGCCTCGGTGTAGAACGCCGCCTTGCCCTGGGTGAAGATGGCCATCGCCTCCGGCCAGCTCATGTCGGTGCTGACGTTGGCCGGACCGTGCTGCTTGATGAGTCCGCCGTAGAAGGCATACGCCTGCTTGGCCACCGCGCTGTTGACGCCTGCCTTGCCGTTGTTGTCGGCGAAGTCGCCACCGAAGCTGTAGAGGAAGCTCGAGAACTGCGTGACGGCCGGCGACTTACCGGTACGCGCCACGAAGCCCGCGACGCCCGGGTTGGCGGCCTGAACCGCGGCGGCCGCTGTCTTGAGCTCGTCGAGCGTCTTCGGCGGGGCGGTCAGGCCGGCCTTGGCCAGCAGGTCCTTGCGGTAGTAGAGGACCTCGCGCTCGGTGATGATCGGAACGCCGACCACCTTGCCCTTGTACGAGGTGGCCTCCACCGGGCCGGCCTGGAAGTCGCTGAAGTTCCAGTCCTTGTTGGACTTGACCTGCTTGGACAGGTCGGCGAGGTACTTGTTCTTCGCGAACAGCTTCCCCTCCTGCAGGGGGCGGTACATCATCACGTCGAGGTCGCTGGAGCCCGCGTTCAGCTTGACGTTGTACTGGTCGGAGAGCTGGTCCTCGCCGAGCTGGGTGATCTCGACCTTCAGGCCGGTCTGCTTCTCGAACTCGGGCAGCGCTTTCTTGATGTTCTCTGTCCAGACGTGGTTGGCGAGGGTCACGCGCACGGTCTTCGACCCGGTGCTTCCCCCACTTCCTCCGCAGGCTGACAAGCCGATGGCAACAGCCATGGCCAGAGAAGCCCCTATGACCGACCGACGCAACACCGCATCTTCCCTTCGATTGAGGCTGGCCTCGCTGTAACACCGGCGCCATGTGTGCTTTACATCCGCCTTACGTCGGGATGCTAGGACAATAAATCTGACGTATGCAAGAGGCTCGCTGCGACTGATATGTTTTGTCAGTGGCTACACCGTCCTTGGAAGACACCTCCCCGTCGGTCGGCGCTGTCCAGCCTGGGCTGCATGCGCGCCTGCTCGACCAGCTCGGCACGGCCATCTGCTCCGGCCACCTGGAGCAGGGGTCCATCCTTTACATCGACGACCTGGTCGACCGGTACGCCGTGTCCCGCTCGGTCGTCCGGGAGGTGCTGCGGGTGCTGGCCTCGATGGGGCTCGTCGACAGTCGCCGCCGGGTCGGCACTCAGATCCGCCCCGCGAACGGCTGGAACGTGTTCGACCCCCAGGTGATCCGCTGGCGGCTCGCATCCGGTGACCGGATCGCACAACTGCGCTCGCTCACCGAACTGCGCACCGCGGTCGAGCCTCAAGCGGCCTGCCTGGCGGCCACGAGGGCCACTCCCGATGAGGCGAGCGACCTGGTCGGGCTCGCCGCGAAAATGTGGGCGGCGGGCAAGGCTGGCAAGGAGTCCGAGTTCCTTCGACTCGACATCGAGTTCCATCGACAGGTGCTGCTCAGCTCCGGCAACGAGATGTTCGTCAAGCTCCAGGAACTCGTGGCTGAGGTTCTTAGCGGCCGCCACCACTACGAGCTGATGCCGCACCACCCCGATGAGCAGGCGCTCCAGCTTCACGCCGAGGTGGCGCAGGCCATCCAGCGGCACGACGGCGAACGTGCAAAGGACGCGATGGTGCACATCATGGAGCAGGCCATCGGCGAGATGAAGTCCATATGGGAGCAGACCGGCGAGCCCCACCGGGCCTGATCCGAAAACCAACGGTGGACGGGCAGGGAACTCTCCTAGTTCACGGTCATGACCACTACTTCCAGATGGAAGCGATGGCGTCGGTCGACGAGCCGATGCTCGAGGGCTACACCATGCTGGGCTACCTCGCGGCGAAGACCGAACGGATGAGGCTGGGTGTGCTCGTCACCGGGGTGATGTACCGCTACCCCGGGCTCCTCGCCGAGATCGTCACTACCCTCGACGTGTTGTCGTCGGGCCGGGCCCGGCGGGTGAGGGCCGGCGCGACGCGCTCGTCGACGCGCGGCATGGCCCGGCCTCGGCGGCGCGTGATGCGGGCCGCCTGACCGCGAGGTAGGCGGTCAGGCCGAACGGCGAGAGCAGGATCGTCAGCACCAGGATCGGCGCCATCACGAGCGGGTGGATGACCCGCTCGCGGCTGTCGCGGTACATCCAAGCGCCGATGAACAGGTCAAACGCGATCAGGTGCGCCCATACCAGCGTGGTGCCGTCGGCGGTGGCGAGGATGTCGCGCACGCCGGCCAGGTCGGGGCTGAGCATCTCGGCGGCGAAGTGAGGCAGGATCGGCGCGACGGCGAGAAAGTACACGAACAGCGACGGCAACACCATGAACGGCGATCTGGCGACGCGGCGGGTCACGGACCACCCGGGCGCGAAGATCATGAATGCCCAGAACGGAGCGGCGACCGGGAACGCGAGCTCGAAGAGGTTCATTGCGCCAGCGCCTCCGCGCGGACCGGCGTGGCCGGGCGGAGCGCCCGGAGCGTGCCGATGCCGGCCGCCGCGGCAAGCCCTGCCGCCGCGACGAGGGTCAGCGCATCAGGGTGTACGAGCGACTGCCCCCGCAATGCCTGCCAGGTCACCAGCGCCGTGAGCCCCGCGTAGGTGACCCCGGCGACGATCATGAGGCGCGCCCGTATGCGCACGTCATGCAGCCGCTCGAAGCGCCGGCTGGCGCTTCGGCCCAGCAGGGACAGGCCGAACGCGAGCAGCGGCAGCGCCTGCAGGGCGTGCATGCCGATGAAGTGCCCGACGCGTAGGTCGCCGCCGACGGTGCTCCAGTTGACCAGCGGCAGTCCGGGGCCGCCGTCGGCGACGCCGACGCTGTGTGCGCCCACGACGTCGGGGGCGGTGTGCTTCATCGTGTCGAGCTGCGCCGGCGTCGGTGAGATCATGAGGAAGCCGACGGAGAGGCCGCCGAGCGCGATAAGCAGGCCGAACCGGATCGCCAGGGCGGCGGCGCGGTCCTCGATCGGCTGGCGCAGCAGCAGTATGGCGATGCCGGCGGTGGCCAGCCAGAGGACCACGATGGTGAAACCCATCAGCGAGTAGAGCGTCGAGTCCAGCGGCGTGGCCACGTTAAAGTGGCTCTGCCGGCCGCGGATGACCTGGCCGATGATCACCACCATTTCCAGGACCGCCGCGGCCGCGATCAGGCTGCCGAGCCATCGGCCGGCCCGGCGGCCGCGAGCCAGTAGCGAGATCAGCCAGGCGATCGTCGTCGTGTAGATCGTCAGCGAGATCGCGAACTTCGTCGGCTTGAGCCAGATCGGCACGCCGATGAGCACCCGGTCATCGAGGAGCAGGCCACCCAGGCCGACGACGACCAGCGCGGCCATCAGGGCGGCGGTCGCCATGAGCGGCGGGTGGAGCCGGAAGAGTCGCATCGAAGGCCTCCCGTTGGATAGCGCAGCTATCTGATAGTGGGAAGCTACACTATCCATCTGCGGTACGGAAGGAGACAGATGCGCATCGCCGAGCTGAGCGAGAAGACCGGGGTGCCGGTGCCGACGATCAAGTACTACCTGCGCGAGGGGTTGCTGCCCGCGGGTGAGCTGAGCAGCCCGAACCAGGCGCACTACAACGAGCGGCACGTCGAGCGGCTGCGCCTCGTCCGCGCACTGCTCGACATCGGCCGGCTGCCGATCGCCACTATCCGCACGCTGCTAGCCAAGCTCGACGGCCCCGACCCCGACCTGCACAACGTGCTCGGCAACGCGCTCAAGTCGAGCGTGGTCACCCGCGAGGCGATCGACCCTCAAGCGGAGCGCGAGATCGACGAGCTGATCGAGCGCCGGGGCTGGCAGGTGGGCCCCAAGGCGCCTGCCCGGGGAGCCGCCGCGGAGGTTGTCGCCGCGCTCCGCCAGCTCGGCGCCGACGACCTCGTCGCGCTCATCGACGACTACGCCGACGCCGTTGAGCGCATCGCGACCATTGATCTGGAGTTCGTACGCCATCGTGCCTACCCGGAGGCGATGGTCCACGGCGCGGTGATCGGCACCATCCTGGGCGACACGCTCCTCGCGGCGCTGCGTCGGCTCGCACAGGAGCACCAGTCCGCCAAGGTCTTCGCCCGCCCGTTCTGACCGGCGGGAACGGGGGTGATGGCGGCAAGCTGGCGGAGATGTTCGTGGCTGGGCCGGCGTTGACGGACACACCTTGGGTGAGGTCATGAGGCTCTGCGGTGCCAGCGCAGGACGGTGATCTGATGCCGCAGAGCCAGAATCTCCACGTCCTTGTCCCGGTCGCCCACTGGCAGCAGCCGCGCGTGGCGAACGCGTTCGTGGCGGTCAGACAAGCCAGGCGCAGCAGCACGAGAGATCATCCCGGTCCGTTCCATTACCGCTTCGACGGCCGAGGGCCACGCGTTGGCCGTGAGGAGCCAGGCAGGGGCCGCCGCCTGCACGGACGGCATTCTCGGCAGGCGCACCGTCGCCCTCGTAGCTCAGGGGATAGAGCATCGGTTTCCTAACCCGCTGCTCCAATCGTGACCGCAGGCCCGTGGCCTGCGGTTTCCCGTTTCTGGGCGTTGATTTCGGGGTCGCAAACGGCCGTCCGTGTGCTCCCTAGTTGAAGATCAGTCGGGCGCTCTTCGGGCGGTCGGGTCAAGGCTAGAAACTCCGACTCGAACGCGTTCGCTGACCGCATCTTTTGAACACGGTCAGCTTCAGGGACCGTGGGGCATGCCTGGGAAGCGTGCCCGGTCGCAAGCAGGACCGAGTTTCGGGCCGACTCGTATGCGGGTATCGGTTCGGTGGAGCTCAGCAACGGTTCCACCTCGCCTCGGCCGAGCAGCGAGTACACAAGTCGACTGGCGTCCTGGTAACGCAGCACCACCGTTCGGTCATGACGGCCGGCCTCGCACTGCGCGACGATGGCGGCCGCGAGTTCCCCGTCGTCCTGCGGCCACGGCACCAGCCCCGCGCGCGCGAGCAGTTCGGCGTTGGCGCGGCCGTGCGCGGGGATCGGCCGGAACGTCACGGCCGGTAGGCCGGCGGTCAGCGCCTCGGTCAGCGACAGCCCGCCCGCGTTGTGCACCAACACATCCGAGGCCGCCATCAGCGCTGCCACGTCCGATCGCCAGCCCAGCGCCACGATCCGGTCGCGGCCGGACAGCTGGCGGCGCAGCCGCTCGTTCCGTCCACACAGGACCAACACGTCGGCGACCCCGGACGCCACGATCGCGTCCACGGTGGGCACCACCTCGCCCATACCCTCCGAACCGGCTACCAGCAGTGCCACCCGCCCGTCCACCGGGAGGCCGAGCGCCCGGCGCGTCGCGATCCGTTGCGCCGCGGTGTGTTCCCGTTCGAAGGCCCTGGACACCAGGCCGCCGACCGGGCGCATCGGCACGCCGAACTCGCGCGTGCCCATCGCCGCCGTCGCCTCGGTGACCGTCACGTGGTGGTCGACGTCGGGATGCACCCACAGCCGATGCACGGCCGGGTCGGTGAGGTACGTGACCACCGTGGCATCCAGCCGCCCTGCCCTGCGCAGCTCGCCCAGGGACTGGCTGGCCAGGAAATAGGTGGACACCACGACCGGGAAGCCCTCCGCCCAGCGGCCGACCCGCCGCTGCGCGACCCGGCATACCCCGTCCACGACCCGGTGCACCCACGTGCCACGCTCGATGCCCCGGAACACCCATTCGAACAGGGCCGGCGCATAGCGGACGCTGCTGGTATAGCCATCGCGCAGCACCAGCCGGCAGAATCGGGGCACGGCGTCGAGGAAGTCGCGCACCTCCACCCGCAGGCCGGCCCGCTCCAGTCGGGCGCGCAGCTCGGCCGCGGCCCCGTTATGGCCGGCGCCAACCCCGCCGGTGACGATCAACACCTGGTCGGGGGCATCCCCGTCACGGGCGACGTGCCTGGACAACCGGATCTCCTTCTGCGGTGCGGGTGGCGCTGCGGTCGCGCGGTCCGTGCCGGCGGGCGGCGCGCTCGCCGATCGGACCTGGACCAGGTGGTCGACATCGCGCGCCTGTGGTCCAGCGCTGCGCGTGCCGGTAACCGGGTGTCCGGTGTCCGGTGTCCGGTGTCCAGGACAGTAGGCGCCGGTGGCTTACAACCGGCTTAAGGCTGGATGATCGCCGGGCCAACTTCGGGCGACCTGGGCCGGCGCATGCTGCACCTGCCACCGACCGTTAGAACCGTTGCCCCGCAGCGCCCGACCGCCGAACTAACAAAGTCCCAGTCGCGGTGCCAGGTGCGAGGTTCGCTGGTGCGGTCGACGATCAGGTGGTCGCCGGTGGGTCGGGCATTTGCGACCGACCCGCCGGCCACCTGCACACACTGATCCGGACCGCCCCGGCACCTTGACGCTCACCTACGCGACGCGGGTGGCCGACTGGTATGCCCGGAACTCCGGTTACCCGGTCTCTTCCGTCGGCCAGCGCCCCACGGTGACCACCTCGCCGTCAGTGGCCACCAATCGGGCGGATACGCCGAAGTCCCGCAGCCAGTCCGGCGCGGTGTGACCGCGCACCAGCGCGGCCGTGCTGAGCGTCCTGGCGTGGGTGCACCGGAACGCGCTGACCGATACGGAGCGCCACATCGGTCCGGCCGACCGGCTGGTGCCCGGACAGAGGGCATAGTGCAGTGGCCGTCCGCCCCCTCGCCACGCCCGGCTGACCGCGCTGGAGGTGGCCAACGCGGTGAAGGGCAGCCGGACCGGGATGCTCGGGCCACCCGGGTCGTCCTGGATCAGGGTCCGCCAGCCGCCGGCCGGCGCGTCCCCGGCGGTGGCGATGTCGCCACCGATACCGAGCAGAACCCCGACCTTGAAACGTTTGTAGATCAACCACGCGCAGAGGTCGGCGGCGCGGGCCCGTGCGGTGGCGCTCAGGTCCAGCAGCGCCCCGTCCGGCACGGTGATCTCTCGCCCGTCCCGTCGGATGCTTCGCCAGTCCGGCGGCGTTCGAGACGGTTCCCGATCCTGCCCTCGCAGCGCGCGGTCGGAGATCGGATCGACATCGCCGTCGCTGAGCTGGGCCGCCCGCACCGAAACCGCCACCAGGTCCGCCAGCAGGGGATTCACCTGTACCGGTTGACCGTGTGCCCGCTGCAGCGCGCGCACCTCCGAAGCGGAGGAGACCTGGTTGCACGCGCCCTCGATGGCGGCGACCTGGTCGGTGACCAGGTCCTGCGCGTCGACGAGACGCTCCGGCGAGGTGACGATCAGGTGCGCGGTCGTGTCCCACACCGGCCACTCGGTAGTGCCCGACCTGTCCGGCAGAAACCCCCGAGGCGGTACGGCGCTCGCGCCCCTCCACATGGTGTACGGAGCCCTCCGGTCGATCAGGTGCGTGGTGAACTCGGACTGGCGGGTAGTGCTCTCGACAAACATCAGCTTTCCCTTAGTGCCCCTCATGGTTTCTCAGGTCCGGCCGTGGCCGGTGTGTCGCATGTTCCATACTGGGCAGGGCACCTGTCGGAAGGGTGTACTCAGCCTGACGGAGTCCTGTCGGTACGTGGCGCGGTGGGCCGATTCCGTGATCGCGGAGCGTCGTGCCGCTGCCTGTGAACCGCTGGTCTCACCACACCCTGACACCCAGGGCACCGCGATCACGATCACCTCGGGCGGGAACCGGTACCCAGCGAACGCCGACTGCGCCGGCCGCCAGAGGCGAGGACGGTTCGACAGCTTCACCGGTCAAGCCGGTCAGGTGGTCGTGGCGCGTACCGGTTGGCGTGCCAGCAGGTCGGCGACCTCGCCGGCCTGCCGGGCGGCCCACTCGGCAGCCACCTCCGCTGGCGCGGTGAGCCGTGACTCCAGTACGGCTGGTGGCTGCGCGGGTACGTCGGCGCCGAGTTCGAGCAGCAGGTCGCGCAGGGCCGTGGTCACCGTGGTCAGGTGGGCCGGGGACGCGGCGACCGTGATCGGCAGCGCGACCACGCCGGACAGGTCGCCCGGTCCGAGTTGGTCGAGGAAGATCTTGAGCAGGCCGGTGTAGGTGCCCTTGTACGTGGGTGTCGCGACGACGAGCAGCCGGGCGGCGCGTACCGGCGCGAACGGGTCGTCCAGTGGGGCGACGGCCCGGGCGGGCCGCGGTCCGAACGTCACCCCTACGACATCGGCCAGTTCCAGTACCCTGGGCCGGCCCAGGTGGGTGCCGGATTGCCCGAGGCGGCCGGTGAGTTCGGCGAGGACGGCGTCGGCGAGCGAACGGGTGCGTGAGCCCGCGCGCGGGTTGCCGATCAGTTCGACGACCTCGACGGTGGATGTGCTCATGGTTGCTCCTTTCCAGGCCGGGTGGTGTGGGGTGTCATGCCGCGGCCGTCGGTTGGCGGCGGTGGGAGCGGTCATCGCAGTTGTAGGTAGCGGCCCATGTGGTAGAGCAGCGGCGGGCTGTCGTCGGTGAGGTGCTCGCCGTCGACGGGTTCGGCGAACCGGTCGATGCCGCTGGTGGCGAAGGTGCGGGCGAGGTGTTCCTGGGCGTCGGTGAGCACGTGGACGGCGACGTGGTCGGTGACCGACACCGCGGGCCAGCCGGAGGACCTGCGGTTCAGGCAGAACGAGACCAGTGGCGGTTGCAGCGACACCGATGTGAACGAGGTGGCGGTGAAGCCAACGGGGGAGTCTCCCGTAGCGGTGATCACGACGACGCCGGCGGCGTGCCTGCGCAGTAGGGATCGGAACAGGTCAGGTTGGATCGCCAGAGTCATCGGTACCTCCCGGATGGCTGGATCCACGCAAATGATGTCGGGGTGCCCTGATGCGCCGCCGCGTCAGGGCACCCCGTTCTCACGAAGCTCCCGTGGTCACCGGAATATTCGGGGCGAACGGGACGCCGGCGGGCTGCGCGTCGACGGCGGACGCGGGATGTTCCCACAGCCCGCGGGCGCGCAGGATCGGCAGGACACCCTCGCCGAACCAGTACGCCTCCTCGACGTGCGGGTGGCCGGACAGGACGAACTCGGTGATGCCGAGCCGGTGGTACTCCTCGATGCGGTCGGCGACCTCGGTGTGGCTGCCGACGAGCGCCGTACCGGCGCCGCCCCGCACCAGCCCTACTCCGGCCCACAGGTTGGGGGCGATCTCGAGGCTGTCGCGCCGGCCGCCGTGCAGGGCGAGCATCCGCTTCTGCCCTTCGGACTCGCTGCGGGCCAGCCCGGCCTGCACCTGGGCGATGGTCGTGGGGTCGATGCCGTCGAGCAGCCGCTGCGCCTGCGCCCACGCCTGCTCGGACGTGTCCCGGCTGATGACGTGCAGCCGGATGCCGTGGCGCAACGTGCGGCCCTCGTCCGCGGCCAGCCCGTTGACCCACTCGATCTTCTGTGCCACCGCGTCCGGCGGTTCACCCCAGGTGAGATACGTGTCGACGTGCCGGGCGGCGACCCGGCCGGCGGCCGACGACGAGCCGCCGAAGTAGATCTCGGGGGTGGGGTCGGGCACCCGGGCCAGCTGCGCGCCCTCGACGCGCAGGTGCGCGCCGGTGAAGTCGACGGTCTCACCGCGCCAGAGCGCCCGCACGATGTGCAGGAACTCGTCGGTACGCGCGTACCGGGCGTCCTTGTCGAGGAAGTCGCCGTAGGCGCGCTGCTCGTGGCTCTCCCCGCCGGTGACCACGTTGAGCAGCAGGCGACCTTCCGAGTGCCGTTGGAAGGTGGCGCCCATCTGGGCGGCGAGGGTGGGGGAGACCAGGCCGGGGCGGAAGGCGACCAGGAACTTCAGCCGCTCGGTCACCTCGACCAGCATCGCGGTGGTCAGCCAGGCGTCCTCGCACCAGGCGCCGGTCGGGGTGAGGGCGCCGACGAAGCCGAGCTGTTCGGCGGTGCGGGCGATCTGCCCGAGGTAGGCGAGCGTGGCGGGCCTGGCGCCGCCGGCCGTGCCGGCGGGCACGCCGTGTCCGCCGCCGACGATGTCGCGGCTGTCGCCGTAGGTGGGCAGGAACCAGTGGAATGTCAGGGTCATGGGGTACCTCGCCTCTAGAGCAGGCCGTGTCGTGGTGGGAGCTGTCCGGTCAGGACGTACCGGCCGATGTGCTGGACCTTCCAGCGGGCCGGGTCATGCAGGGTGTGGGTGCGCGCGTTGCGCCAATGGCGGTGCAGGTTGAGCTGCTGCGCGGCCGACCGGGTGCCGCCGAGCTCGAAGATCGCGCTGCCCAGCTCGACCGCCACCGGGTCGACGAACGCCTTGGCCGCGGCGACGGCGATCGACGCCGCCCCGGCGCTGTCGTCGTCGAGGTGCGCGCGGGCCGCATCGACGGCCCGCCCGGCCTGCACCAGTAGCGCCTCCGCCGCGCGTACCTTGATCGCCAGCTCGCCGACGCGCTGGACGACCAGCGGGTCGTCGGCCGCGGTCTCCACACCGCTTTCGAACCACGGCCGCGCCCTGGTCCGTACGAACTCGACCGCCTCGGCGAGCGCACCCCCGGCGATGCCCACGTCGATCGCGGTATGCAGCAACTGGGCCAGCGCGCCGTGCAGTTGCGGGCCGGCGAACGTCAGGTGGTGGGGCACCACGCGGTCGGCGGGCACGGGGACGTCCGCGAGCTGGACGGTGCCGCTGGCGGTGGTGCGCTGGCCCATTCCCGTCCAGTCGTCGACGACGGTGACGCCGAGCGCGTCGCGGGGCACGTAGGCGACGTGCAGCTTGTCGTCGTCGCCCTTGGCCAGGACCGGAATCCAGTCGGCGAACAGGGCGCCGGTGCTGTAGTACTTAGTGCCGCGCAGCACGAAGCCGCCGTCGCCGGTGGCGGACAGGCGGGTCCGGTAGTCCTGGACGTGCTTGGTGCCGACCTCCGACTGGGCGTTGCCGAACCGCTTGCCGGCGAGCACCTCGCCGAAGAAGAACGCCTGCTGGGCTGGGTTGCCCTGCTGGCGCAGGACGTTGACGTACACGATGTGGCTCTGCGGAATCTGGGCGATGTTCGGGTCGGCCGCGGCCAGCAGCCGGAACACCTCGGCGATCGTCTCGGCACGGACGTCCGCCCCGCCGTACTGGCGGGGGACCGTCACCGCGAGCAGCCCGCTTCCGGACAGCCGGTCCAGTTCGGCGGCGGGTAGTCGCCGGTCGGCGTCGCGGGCGGCGGCGTCCACGGCGAAATCGGCGGCGAGCTGCCGGGCCACCGCGACCGCCTCCGCGTCGTCGGCGATGACGTGGGCAGCCGGCCTGGTCGCAGTAGCGGCCGGGATGCTGTCGGTCGTCATAGGTCCGTCCTCACTAGGCGTCCGAAGTGGACTGCTGTCGGCTCTGGTGTCCGGCGATGCAAGCATGCTGCTTCTGCCCAGATCAACGGCTTGTGCCGGACATCCTATAAAACCTAGCGAACATATAGGTTAAGTATGTGTGCTGAGACACAGATCCGTTTACGCCGGTGCTGGCTGGCGGCTACAGTCCTGGCCATGCATCGAAGCGCCCACCTCGTTCGGCGCCGCTTCGTCGACTTCCTCAGGGTGTGCAGCAGCGGCTGTTGAGGTTGACCACCGGCACGGCCTCCCGGTCATGAGTCGTGCATCGTCCGCCCGCCCGTCGTCTCCCCGGCCGGTCCGCGTCCGCAGTCGGCGTGGGCCACGACCGGTGCACGGCGCACCGTTGCGCTGACGACCTTCTGCCTCCCCGCCCAGACCGTCGGTCCACGACGGCGTACTCCTGATGAGGTGCACCATGACCATCCGCAGACGCTTTTCCGGCCTCGTCGGAGCCGTCGCCGCGGTGATCCTGCTCGCCGCCTGCGGCACCAGCGGCGCAGGCGGCACGGCGGCCGCGGCAGGGCCGCCGGTGTCCGGCGGCACGCTCAACCTGTCGATGTCGGCCGACCCGCTCTGCCTCGACCCCCACGCGATCTCCTCCGACGTCGAGCAGATCTTCGGGCGGAT
>JAOPWA010000175.1 GCA_025965915.1 Dactylosporangium sp.
CGACGAAGTCGGGGACCTCCAGATGCGGGAAGTGCCCGATGCCGCTCAGCAACTGCCACTCGTACCGGGCGATCACGTACCGCCCTGAGCCCTGAGCGGTGCGGGGCAGCACAGCCGAGTCCAGGGCGCCGTGCAGGTGCAGCGTCGGGCTCACGATCGGCTGCTGGAGCAGCTTGACGAACCGGTACCCGTGTGCTCGCATCACCGAGCGCGCAGCCCACCGGTATGTCTCCATCGCGGAGAATGCCGCCTGGGGGATCTGCATCGCCTTCCGGCATCGGCTTTCGTAGTCGTCGTAGTCGTCGCTCAGCCGCCACGCCGGCCCGGCCCACCGTCGCAGGTAGGTACCGACCATCGCCGCGTCGTCGCGGGTGAGCACGTGCTCGAATCGCGGCACCTGGAAGCGCAGCATGGGCAGCGAAGCGGTGAGCTGTCCGCGCGGGTCGCTCGCGAGGGCGGCGCGCAACCGCAGCGGGTGCGCCGCGCTCATGACCACGAGACGGCGTACGAGCGTGGGGTGGAAGGCGGCGGTGGTCCAGGCGATCGTGCCGCCGTACCCCGCTCCGACCAGTACGGCGCTGCGTTCGCCGAGTGCCCGGATCAGCCCGGCCACGTCCCCGGCCATCGTGTAGCCGTCGTAGCCGCGGGGTGGTTTGTCACTTGCCCCGTAACCCCGGAGGTCAACTGCGACGGCGCGGAAACCCGCCTCGGCGACGATCCGTAGCTGGTGGTGCCAGGCCCACCAGAACTCCGGAAATCCGTGCAGGAAGAGCACGAGCGGGCCACTGCCGGCCTCCACGACGTGGAAGCGGGTGCCGTTGGCACTGACGAAGCGGTGTCTCCACGGGCCGTCCAGCAGCACGCAGGACTCGTCGACCGGTGGAGTCATGAGGATCAGCGTACGGAAATCCCGCTGCTTCGCATCCACGGCACGGACGTAAACGCGTCGGTGCCGTGGATCGTGGTGTTGGTCACTCGGGTCGCGTCATGCCTCCGCCCGGTCGATCTAGGTGTTCTGTCACCAATGTCCTGGACAGAACACCTAGATCGACCGGAGCGAGGGTCAGTCTTCGTCGGACTTGCCGGCGTGCATCCCGCCCGCGATCAGGTCCATCACGGTCGAGTCCTGCAAGGTGGACACGTCGCCCATCGACCGGTTCTCCGCCACGTCGCGCAGCAACCGTCGCATGATCTTGCCGGAACGGGTCTTCGGCAACTCGGCGACGATCATGATCTGGCGCGGCTTGGCGATCGGGCCGAGGGTCTTGGCGACGTGCTCGCGCAACTCCTTGAGTAGCGCCTCACCGCCGGCCTCGTCGTCGGGCACGCTGCCGCGAAGGATCGCGAACGCCACGATCGCCTGCCCGGTGGTCGGGTCGGTCGCACCGACCACCGCCGCCTCGGCGACCTTCGGGTGGCCGACCAGCGCGCTCTCCACCTCGGTGGTGGAGATGTTGTGGCCGGAGACCAGCATGACGTCGTCGACGCGACCGAGCAGCCAGATGTGACCGTCGGCGTCGCGCTTGGCGCCGTCGCCGGCGAAGTACATGTTCTCGAAGCGGGACCAGTACGTCTCGATGAAACGCTGGTCGTCGCCCCAGATGGTGCGCAGCATGCTGGGCCACGGCTCGCGCAGCACCAGGTAACCGCCGCCGCCGTTGGGCACCGAGTTGCCCTGGTCGTCGACGACATCGGCAGCGATGCCGGGAAGTGGCGTCATGGCCGAGCCGGGCTTGGCGGCGGTGACGCCGGGGAGGGGACTGATCATGATCGAACCGGTCTCGGTCTGCCACCAGGTGTCGACGACCGGGGTCTCGCCTCGACCGATGTTCTCCCGGTACCACATCCAGGCCTCGGGATTGATCGGTTCACCGACCGAGCCCAGGATGCGTAGCGACGACAGGTCGTACTCGGTGGGGATGTCGTCGCCCCACTTCATCATCGTGCGGATCAGCGTCGGAGCCGTGTACAGGATGGTCACGCCGTACTCCTGCACGATCTCCCAGAATCGCCCGCGGTGCGGGGTGTCGGGCGTGCCCTCGTACATCACCTGGGTGGCGCCGTTGGACAGCGGGCCGTACACGATGTAGCTGTGCCCGGTCACCCAGCCGATGTCGGCGGTGCACCAGTACACGTCGGCGTCGGGCTTGTGGTCGAAGACGGCGTCGAACGTCCAGCTCGCCTGGGTCAGGTAGCCGCCGGACGTGTGCAGGATGCCCTTCGGCTTCGCAGTCGTACCCGAGGTGTACAGGATGAACAGGGGGTGCTCGGCGTCGAACGGTTGCGCGGTGTGCTCGTTGCTGGCCTGCTCGACGGTCTCGTGCCACCACAGGTCGCGGCCCTCACGCCAGGCCACGTCCGTGCCCGTGCGGCGGACGACCAGGACGTGCTCGACGGTGGGGCAACGGTCGACCGCCTCGTCCACGGTCGGCTTGAGGGCGCTGGGGTTGCCGCGCCGGTAGCCGCCGTCCGCCGTGATGACCACCTTGGCGTCCGCGTCCTGGATCCGGCTTGCGAGCGCCTCGACCGAGAAACCGCCGAAGACCACGCTGTGGGTGGCGCCGATACGGGCGCAGGCGAGCATCGCGACCGTGGCCTCGGGGATCATCGGCATGTAGATGGCCACCCGGTCGCCGGGCCGTACGCCTAGTTCGATCAGCGTGTTGGCGGCCTGGCAGGTCATCCGGTGCAGGTCGGCGTAGGTCAGGCAGCGCTTGTCGCCCGGCTCGCCCACCCAGTAGAGCGCGGCCTTGCTGCCCCGGCCCTCCTCGACGTGGCGGTCAAGGCAGTTGTACGCCACGTTGAGCTGGCCGCCGACGAACCACTTCGCGAACGGCGGGTTGGACCAGTCGAGTACCTGGTCCCACTCCTTGGCCCAGGTCAGCCGCCGCGCCTGGGTCTCCCAGAAGGCGAGCCGGTCGGCCTTCGCCGCTGCGTACGCGTCCTCCTTGACGTTGGCGTTCGCGGCCAGCTCGGCTGACGGCGGGAACTGCCGGGTCTCGTTGAGCAGGTTTGCCAAAGTCTCGCTCATCGCGTCTCCTCGCTGTGCTCGCAAGCCGCGACAAGCCCGCTGGTTTGCTCGCTGTGCTCGCTCATTACGCGGTGCTCCCCTGATGTGCTCCGGGTCTTTCGACTTGCAGGTTAGTGGCGGCATGACCACCGGGGCGAGGGGCATGGTCGCGCAGCGTCGAGTGTTCGCAACTGCGCGCCGACCGGTCTGGTCCTGCTCATATGTTGCCGTTTCCGACCTGTTTCGAACAGTCCCGCGCAGAGATTGGTTTCCGGTACGGGGTGGGAGCACGTCGGGCGGAGGTGGAATCATCGCCACCGTGACCAACCCGCTCGCCCCGCTTCTCGAACTGGCCGATGTGTCCGCCACCCTAGAGCGCGCCCGCCAAGCCGCCGACGCGGCCATGCGCCACCGAGCGTTGCGCCGGTCGGGTGGCCAGGTCGCCGCCGAGGCTGGCTTGCGGTCCGCCGTGGCCAGTGCCGCCCTGGAGGGGCACGGGTACGAGCTGGAAGAGGTCCGCGCCGGTCTGGTCACCGACCCGACGGTCCAGGGTGCGCTACGGGTCAGTGCCGCGCTCGACGGGCTGACCGCGACCTGGCCGCGCTCACCGCGCCAGGTGCTGGCGCGCCTGCACGTGCTCGCCGCACGGGGGGCCGTCGACGAGGCGGAGTTGGGCCGGCCTGTGGCCGACCGGGACGTGGTGGCGCGGTTGGACGCCCTTGCCGAGATGGTTGTCGGCCAGGGCGCTGGTCAGGCTGGCGGTGCCCCGGCACTGCTGCAGGCCGCGGTGGTCCACGGCGAACTGCTGGCGCTGCGGGCCTTCGCCGGTCCGAACGGAGTCGTCGCCCGTGCCGCCGGGCGGCTCACGCTCATCTCCGCCGGGCTCGACCCCCGGGGCCTCCTCGCGGTCGAGGTGGGCCACCACGCGCGCGAGCCCGAATATGTGGGGGCTGCCGGAGCCTTCGCGACGGGTACGCCGGACGGCTTGCGTTCCTGGTTTCGCCACTACGCGTCGGCGGTGGAGGTCGCCGCAGCCGAACTCAGCGATATCTGCAGCGCGACATCCGACTGAGGGAACGGGGATGCCCGCGGCCATGGCGGCGCCGTGCGGCGAGGTGGCCGTCGGTGCTCCACTGCGGGCCCGTTGCGGCACCACCGGGGATGCGGGTAGCCGCTGGCGCACGCGTGATCTGGATGGCCTGTGCCAAGTTGCTGATCTCGGCCGCAAACTCGTTGTGGTGCGCGCCCCTGCGGTCGGTCAGGATCGGCCCGTGGGCGCGGCGGCGGGGTGCCCGCCGATCGAACTGCGACGACACGACCGTCGTCGCCGGTTGGGCACGGTCGGAGGCGCGCCGGTTGGGCGAGGTTTGGGGCTTCGCCTTCCGTTCCGGGGCCATCATGATGGCCCCGAGCGCCAGCAGTGATGGGATGCCCGCAGCGTATGCGAGCACCGGGTCGGACGAGGTCAGCAGATGACCTGCGGCGACCGCGACGATCATGCTCAGGAAACAGGCCGTGGCGCGGCGCCACGACGGCAGACCTGTCTCGCATACATATCCGATAGCCAGTCCGGCGGCGACCAGATAGGTGATCAAGGCCAGCAGTGGGGCCACTCCGTCTCCTCGCCTCGAACCGTGCAACGGCTGTCACATTAGGCCGGGGAGCCGACAGTTTCTGTCCCCCGGTTGAGTTGGTTTCCGACGCGGTGCGGCCAACTTGCGGCGGAGCTCGTCGCGCGGGCCGCAGCGGTAGTGAGCAGCGATCAACCGTCTAACGGGTCACTCGCGGCGAGCGACACGTCGACGGCGCCTCCGTGGAGGCGCCGTCACCCACGTCCAACCGGGTTACCAAGCGTGTACCTTCAAGTCGTTGTCGGCGGTCCGCAAATGGGAGCCGCCGCAACGCGCCTGCCGTGGCTGAACGCACGTGGGTGCCCGGTGGCTGTGCGCGGAACCCGTGACCGGGCCCGTACCTCACTTTCTACGCTGGTCAGAGCCCCGACGCCAGTAAGCGGCCGGTATCGGTTTTCGTGCCGTGATCAGGTCGTTACCGCTGGATCCGGCCACGCGCTCGCAGTGCTTTTCAGGCCGTCGACGGCCGTCACACCGCTGCTGCGCGAGCCCGCCGGTGGCGGCCGAACATGGCCACCCCGATCGCGATCCCGACCCCCACGCAGACCGCCGCCGCGGCCACCGGAACCGCAGGACGCGCCCGCAGGCGGCGCATCAGGGGCACCGGGTGGCGGAACTCCAGCACCGGCCAGCCCCGCTCCATCGCCACCCTGCGCAGGGCCCGGTCGGGATTGACGGCCGTCGGGTGGCCGACCGTCTCCAGGAGCGGCGTGTCACTGATCGAGTCGGAGTACGCGTACGAGTCGGCCAGGTCGTAAGAGCGCTCCGCCGCCAGTTCTCGCACGGCGACCGCCTTGTTGGGCCCGGCGGCGTAGAAGTCCACGGCGCCTGTGTAGCGGCCGTCCTCGACCACCATGCGGGTGGCGATGATGTCGGTGATGCCGAGCAACTCGCCGATCGGACGCACCATTTCATCGCCGGATGTGGACACGAGCACGACGTCCCGTCCCGCCGCCCGGTGCTCGACGATGAGGGCGGCGGCTTCCGCGTACACGTAGGGGTCTATCAGCTCGTGCAGCGTCTCGTTGACGATCTGACGGACCTGGTCGGCCCGCCAGCCCTTGCACAACTGCGCGACGGCGTCGCGGATGCGGGCCATCTGCTGGTCGTCGGCGCCGCCGACGCGGAAGATGAGCTGCGCGTACGCAGCTTTGATCATGTCGCGACGCCCGATGAGGCCATCGCGGTAGAACGGCCGTCCGAACGCAAGTGCGCTGGACTTTGCGATGACCGTCTTATCGAGGTCGAAAAATGCGGCGCTGCGACCCACGCGCGGCAGTCTAACCGTCCGTGTTCGCCATCCGTGGGCCAGTTGTGCCAACATCAACCTTCAGTATCAGGGAATATCGATGCGGAGTTGCGGATAGTCGAAGCCAGCGCTACTCGACGTGTGGCGACGCCTCAGGCATGCTTATATTGCGACACGGTTTCGCGTCCTAACCGGTATATCCGTTTCGCGCTCTTCATCCCAATCTCTCGGCCTTCACAACCCCCCGTGATTGCCGAGCGGGTTCGGCTCGACCCCCCGGAGCCGGACCCACGACGACCCCCGCCTCCCCCCGGCGGGGGTCGTCCCCTCTTCTGGCCTGGTCCTTCCCGGCTGCCGCCCTCGGCGCGGCCGCAACGGATGTACCTCGGTAACGGGGCGCTTCGGACCCGCCGGCATCCGGTACAGGTGTGACTCCGTGAATGTGACCAAAGTCATCCCAGTCTAATTTCACTGATCGTGGCTGCCGCCGTATCAGATCAACTGCCATCGCCTTGGAATATCCACAGGCACCCTCGCTGTCCACAGATCATCGGGTACGGGCGGCGCGGGGACGCCCGGTGCGCGCACGGTGGGCCGGTCCATCCCGCCCTCGAACTGTGGAGGCCCCCGTGGCTTCTCGAAACGCCACCGTGTGTGATCCGATCCGCCCTCTTCTGGTCACCGACGACCCTCACCTGCTCGACGAGGCGCTGCGGCTCGCCGCCAACGCGAGGGTGGACCTGGACGTCGCACCCGACCCGGTCGCCGCGCGTACCCGCTTCGGCGCGGCTCCACTCGTTCTCGTGGGACTCGGCGCGGCCCAGGCCTGCGTACGGGCCCGGCTGCCCCGGCGGCCCGGGATCGTGCTCCTGGTTACCGACTCGGTCGAACAGCCGCCATGGGAGTTGGCCGCGGCGCTTGGCGCCGAACACATCGCCGTCCTGCCGGCAGCCGAGCCCTGGCTGGTGGACCGCCTGGTCGACGTGGCCGGAGCGCCCCGGCCGGCCGCGGTCGTCGCGGTGCTCGGTGGTAGAGGCGGCGCGGGGACCAGTGTGCTGGCGGCCGGCCTGGCGGTGACCGCCGCCCGGGCGGGACTGCGGGCGTTGCTGGTGGACGCCGACCCGATGGGCGGTGGGGTCGATCTGGTCCTCGGCTGGGAAGCCCTGGATGGGCTGCGGTGGCCGGCGCTCTCGCACGGCTCCTCCGGCATCACACCGCCGGCGCTGGTCGACGCGCTGCCCAACCGGGGTGAGCTCGCGGTGCTGTCCTGGGACCGGGGTGACCTGCTGGCGGTTCCAGCCGACGCGATGGAGGTCGCCCTCGGCGCCGGCCGGACCAGCCGTGACCTCGTGGTCGTCGATCTGCCCCGGCGCCTCGACGACGCCGCCGTGCTGGCACTGGGCGCCGCCGATCAGACACTGCTGCTGGTCCCGGCTGAGCTGCGCGCCTGCGCGGCCGCCGCCCGCGTCGCCGCTGTCGCCGCCGTGCATACCAGCTCCCTCAAGGTCGTCGTGCGGGCGCCCGCCCCAGGGCGGCTGAAGGCGCGGGAGATCGCCCGAGCATTGGGCCTTCCACTGGCGGGCACGCTCCGGCCGGAGCCCGAACTGGCCCGGGCGCTGGAGCGCGGACAGCCGCCGGCGGGCACCGGCAGGGGACCGCTGGCGGTGCTGTGCCAGCGGATCCTCGGTGAGCTGGACCTCGGTATGCGGGAGCCGGTCGCATGACGGTCCAGGCCGCCGAGCCGCTCGGTCCCGCTCCCGGCGGCGGCGGGGCCAGCGGGGCCGGCGGACTGATGGCCCTGCTCGCCCAGGCCGACGTCACCGACGTCCTGGTCAACGGGGCCGACGTGTGGGTCGACCGGGGACGGGGGCTGCAGCGGGCAGGCGTCTGGCTCGGAGCGCCAGCCGACGTGCACCGCCTGGCACAGCGGCTGGCGGCCGCCGCCGGACGCCGCCTTGACGAAGGCAGTCCGTTCGTTGACGCCCGATTGCCCGACGGCACCCGCCTGCACGCTGTTCTGCCGCCGATAGCCCGCGACGGGCCGTACCTGTCGCTGCGCACCCTGCGGCGGCGTGCGTTCACGCTGCCCGAACTGGTCGCTGCCGGCAGCTTGGGCGTTGGCGCGGCGGCACTGCTCACAGCAATCGTGGCGGCCCGACTGGCCTACCTCGTGGCTGGCGGGACCGGAGCGGGCAAGACGACCCTGCTGGCTGCGCTCCTGTCGCTCGTGCCGCCGAACGAGCGCATCGTCATCGTGGAGGACGCGGCCGAGTTGCAGCCGGCACATCCGCACGCGGTGGCGTTGGAAGCGCGGCCGTCGAACATCGAGGGTGCGGGCGCGGTGACGCTGCGCGATCTGGTGCGGCAGGCGCTACGGATGCGGCCTGACCGGCTCGTCGTCGGCGAGTGCCGTGGCCCCGAGGTCATCGATCTCCTCGGTGCGCTGAACACCGGTCACGAGGGTGGCGCGGGCACCCTGCACGCCAACAGTTCCGCGGACGTGCCGGCCCGGTTGGAGGCGCTCGGCCTGCTCGGCGGCGTGCCCAGGGAGGCGCTGCACGCCCAGATCGCGGCCGCCCTACAGGTCGTGGTGCAGGTACGCACCGTGGCGACCGGCCGGGTCCTGGACGAGGTCTGCCTGCTGCTGCCGTCGACCGGGTCCCGATTCGTGCGCGCCGTACCCGCCTGGCAGCGCGATTGCGGCGCCGGTCCGGCCGCCGGGGCCCTCGCCGATCTCCTGATGCGCCGTGGTGTGACGCCGCCGCGGATCCTGCGGGCGGAGTCGCCGTGATCCGGGGGAGGGCGGTGCGGCGGCGCCTGGCACGACTCACCGATTCGCAGGAGTCCCGGCCGGCGTGGAAGGTCGGCGTCGTAGCCGGTCCCCGCGCCGCCGTCGCGATGGTGACCATCGCCGTCCTCGCGGCTGGTGTCGCCGGAGCCCTCGGTGGCCCGGTCGCCGCCGTGCTCGCGCTCGGATACGTGCTCCTCGGGCTACGCGCGACCGGCCGGGCAGTCAAGGAGCGGGTCGTCACCGCAGACCGCGGCGCGGCACTCGACGTGATCGGGGGCCTCGCGGCCGACCTGCGCGCGGGTGTCGCACCGTCGGCCGCTGTCCAGGCCGCGCGGTTAGCGCTTTCAGTGGGCCGGCCGGACCCGGCAGTTCGGCGAGCCCTGGACCGACTGTCGGCGGCCTGCGAGGTGAGCGAGCGACTGGGGGCGCCGCTGGCGGACCTGCTCGACCGGGTCGAGTCCGATCTGCGCGGCATCGAGCGCGCCCGGGCCGCCGTCGCAGCGCAGACGACCGGTGCCCGGGCCAGCGCGGCGCTGCTCGCGTTGCTGCCGGTCGCCGGGGTGGGGTTGGGCTACGCAATGGGGGCGCGGCCGGGTGACGCGCTGCTGCACACGCCTCTCGGTGCCGCCTGTGCGATCGGTGCGCTCCTGCTGCAGTACGGCGGCCTGAGCTGGACCGGTCGGCTGTGCCGCGCCGCCGTGGAGCGGGCGTCGTGACAGTGGGGAGGCGTCCAGCCCCTGGCAACCGTGGGCGGCGGCTCACGGCGGCGCGCTCGCGTCTCGACGGCCGTGCCGGCTCCCGTCTCGCCGGCCGCGTCGGCGCTGCCGCCGTGCTTGCTGGCGCCGCGACGGCCGGCCTGCTCGGCGGATGGTTCGGCGTAGCAACCGGCGTGGTCGTCGCCGCTGGTTGCTGGTGGGCGCTCCGGCGCTGGTCGACTGATCGCCGGGGCGAAATCCAAGCCGCCGCAGCGGATCTCCCGATCGCGGTTGACCTGCTGGCCGCCGCCCTGCGTGCCGGTGCGCCGCCGGCCCGCGCAGCCGAGGTCGTCGGCGAAGCACTCGGCGGTCCGCTCGGTCGCCGACTCGTGCGTGTCGGCACGGCACTGCGTCTCGGGATCCGGCCAGAGGAGGCGTGGGCGCCGCTGATCGCGATCCCGGGCGCGGAGCGGGTACGCCGGGCGGCCGTACGCAGCGCCGACAGCGGCGCGGCGATGACCGGGGCGCTCGGCCGGCTCGCCGGTGACCTGCGAGCTGCCAGGACGGCACACGCCGAGGCCGCGGCTCAGCGTCTGGGCGTATTCGTGGTGCTGCCGCTCGGCCTGTGCTTCCTACCCGCCTTTCTGCTTACCGGCGTCGTGCCGGTCGTCGTCGCCGTGCTCGGTGACGTCCTTCGATCAAGATGACCGTCGATCAAGATGAGGAGAATCAAGATGAGGACAACCCGGATGCGCAAGCTGCTGCGCCGGCTGCGCGGCGACGCCGGCATGAACACCGCCGAGTACGCGGTGGGCACCCTCGCCGCTGTCGCCTTCGCCGGCCTGCTGCTCAAGGTCGTCACGTCGGACACGGTTCGGGCGGCGCTCGCCGCTATCATTCAGCGGGCGCTGAATTGAGCCGTTCCAGCGGATTGATTCGGCCGGGTCCGAGCGGATCCAACCGGCCTCGCGACCGGGGCTCGGTGACGGCCGAGTTGGCGGTCGCTCTGCCGGTCCTCCTACTGCTGCTGCTCGCGGGTCTGACCTCGGTGAACGCGGTCGCCACGAAGCTGCGCTGCGTCGACGCGGCCCGGGAAGCCGCGCGGGCGGAGGCGAGAGGCGAGCCGGGCGTGGCCGCCGGAGAGCGCGCAGCACCAGGTGGGGCCGTCGTCACGGTCGACGGGCCGGGCGATGTGATCCGGGCGACCGTGCGCACCGTCGTGCATCCGCTCGGCGGCCGGCTGCCAGGGTTATCGATCGAGGCGTACGCGGTGGCCGCCCGCGAGCCGGACCAGGCGCCGTGAACTCGCAGACCTGGTCCGACCGTGGCTCGGCGTCGCTGTGGCTGCTCGGAGTTGGGCTCGCGGTGCTGCTGTTCGCGGGAGCCGTCGCCGCCGCCGGCTCGGTACTCGTGGCCAAGCACCGGGCGCAGGCCGCCGCCGACCTCGGCGCGCTCGCGGGTGCGGTACGGGCCGGGGAGGGGCACTCCGCCGCCTGTGACCGGGCCGGACAGATCGTCGCGGCAAACGGTGGCCGGCTCGTGGAGTGCCGGCTGGACGGGCTCGACGTGGTGATCGGCGTGGAGATCGCCGCGGCGAGCCTTGGTCGGGCGGTCGGTCCGGCGCGGGCGTGGGCCCGTGCCGGACCGGTCCGGGGGTGATCGGGGCGCCGGCCGAGTTACAGGCGATGCCACCGGAACATCGGCAGTGTTCGGCGTGCGGTAGCACGAGCATCCTCGTCCAAGCGTCGGCACAGCTGGTCGGCGCTTCGGCGAGGGTCGGCACGCCCTCGATTCTGGCTGACCCAGGCCGCCCTATGCCTGCGCCATCCCCTCGCCGAACCCACGGGCCGTGCCGCTCCGTGCATTCGTAGCGAGGACGTGCCCGATGATCACGATGAGCGCCACCGGCCACTGGATCAGACCGAAGGCGGTCAGCGCACCGACCGCCGCGAAGAACGCCAGGTTCGGAGCGGGCGGCAGCCTCACCTCACCGATCACTGGTATGGAGATCCGGAGGTCGTTGGCCCGGTGCATGAGCGCGCCCAGCACCGATCGGACCTGCCATGCCGATGCGTGGCCACCGGTGGCCGCGTCGTCGCCGATCCGATGCGCGACCTCGACCTCGTCGCGCGGCTTTCGGTCGGCGTCGCGCTTCTGCTGCTGGGTCCGGGCCGCCACGGCGGGGTGCTGCCCGCTCCCTCGCGCGTCAAACGAGGCCGGCGGTGCGGGCCTGATTTCTAACCAACGTTGGTTACCTGGATACCAGGGGAAGGTACCCACGCCCTACCTGTTAGAGATCGTCACAATGAGAATCGTCACAATGAGACTGGTAGCCACCCAACGAAGCGGTCGTGCAGGTCCCCGGCCGGGAGGTTGCGCAGGTCGGCCGACGCTTCCACCAGGGCGGCGCTAAGCACCAGGGCGAGCGAGACCGGGGTGTTGGCGTACTCACCGAGTAGTTGGCGACGCCGGCTCGGGCACGGCCACGGGTACCCACACCCGACGCACGACCAATTCGGCCGTAGCGGCTGGTGGGCGGTCACCGCGACGACCTCCTGGGGAGGCGGGCACGGATGATGTTGTCCGCTTCCAGTACCTCAACCATGCCGGTTACCCGCTTACCCGCGCACGCTCGATCCAGCTCACGAACACGCGCAGGCTCGAGTTATCGAACTGGTTCAGGGTCCAGGCGATCATTCGCTCGTCGTACGTGCCCAGGTCAACACCCCGCAGGGCGTCCCGTAGCGCTTCTTCGCGCTGCTCGGGGTCCGTGTACGGGCCTAGCGGTTCGGTCTCCAGTGGTGTCACGGGAGCGAAGTGACGTGCCTTCATAATGGCCATGGGTCGGGGCTCCTTCCCGATCAAGGCCCCTGGTTGGTGTTACCGCACCGTCCAGGGGCCGCCTAGTGGGTCACCTGACGCTAGCTTTGCTGTCCATACCTGTCCATAGACAGACCGCGAGATACGGTGTCAGGTATAGCTGTCTACGTTCCGAACCGTGATCGACAAACTGAGCGCCACTCCGGTCTATCTGCAACTCGTTGCGATTTTGAGAAAACGCATCGAGTCGGGGGAGCTCCAGCCCGATCGCCCGCTGCCGAGTGAGCCCTACCTGGCTGCTGAGTACGGCGTAGCCCGTGGCACGGTCCGCCACGCAATCGCGATCTTGCGTGACGAAGGACTTGTGGTCACCGTGCCGGGACGTGGCAATTTCGTGGCCGGGTGACGGTCGGCCATCGTGTCCTGCTCGGTTCGCGTGTTCATCCACAGCGGAAGAACACAACGACCCTAAGAGGACTCGGATGCCCGCCAACCCCCGTCTTCAACCGGTGAAGATCAACGGGGCATCAGTCTTCGCCAGGTGGGATGGCGCCGCGGGTCAGGCGCAGCCGGCGAGTTCGCCCAGGACCAGATCGAGTACGCGTACCGCCTCGGCCTTGGCCAGCGGCGAGTTTCCGTTTCCGCACTTGGGTGACTGCACGCATGAGGGACAGCCCGTCTCGCACCCGCACGAGGCGATCGCCGACCTCGTCGCACTCAGCCACTCGGCCGCGACCGCGTAGGCCCGCTCGGCGAAGCCGGCGCCACCCGGGTGGCCGTCGTAGACGAACACGGTCGGAGCGTCAGTGTCTGGGTGGGCCGCCGTGGACAGGCCACCGATGTCCCACCGGTCACACGTCGCCACCAGCGGCAACAGGCCGATCGCCGCGTGCTCGGCGGCGTGCAGCGCCCCCGGTACGTCCGCGCCTGCCACCCCGGCTTCCGCCAGCGCGCCGGGAGAGACGGTCCACCAGACGGCGACCGTACGAAGGCAGCGCTCCGGCAGGTCGAGTGGACGGGTGTCGATCACTTCGCCGGTGCTGATGCGCCGCCGCTGGTACCCGACGACCTGGCTGGTCACCTCCACCTCGCCGAGAAACAGCCCGACCGGGCCGGCGTCGACGTAGGAACGCACCGACAGCACCGACAGGTCGGTCACGTCGCGCGGGTGCGTGGTGAAGTCGGGTTCTTCGGAGTGCACGAGCGCAGCGGCGTCGTCGAGGTCGAGGGCGTCGACCACGTACGAGACGCCCTGGTGCAGGTAGACGGCGCCGGGGTGGACCTGGAAGTGCGCCGAGGCGCCGTCGACGGTGCCGAGCAGCCGGCCGGTCTTCGACTCGATCACGGCCACCTGGCCGCCACCGGAGCCGCGCAGGTCAACGTCGGGCCGGCCGCGCTGGGTCCAGTACCAGCCGGTGGGGCGCTGGCGCAGCGCGCCCTGGGCAACGAGCGTCGCCACCGCCGACGAGGCGACCTGTCCGCCGAAGAGTTCCAGGTCCGCGGGGGTCAACGGCAGTTCGGCAGCGGCGCAGGCCAGTTGCGGGCCGAGCACGTACGGGTTGGTCGGGTCGAGCACCGTCGCCTCGACCGGTCGCTCGAACAGCGCCGCCGGATGGTGTACGAGGTAGGTGTCGAGCGGGTCGTCGCGGGCCACGAGTACGCACAGCGACTCCCGCCCCGACCGCCCCGCCCGGCCGGCCTGCTGCCACAGCGAGGCGAGCGTCCCCGGGTATCCGGCGAGGATGACGGCGTCCAGGCCGGACAGGTCGACGCCGAGTTCGAGCGCGTTCGTGGCGGCCAGTCCGAGCAGGGAGCCGTCGAGCAGGGACTGCTCCAGCACCCGGCGTTCCTCCCGCAGGTATCCGGCGCGGTAGGCGGCCACCCGTTCTCCGAGGCCGGGCGCCACTTCGTCCAGCGAGCGCCGGGTCATCGCGGCGACCACCTCCGCGCCCCGCCGCGACCGTACGAACGCAAGGGTCCGTACCCCGTAGGCCACGGTGTCGGCGAGCAGGTCGGCCGTTTCGCGAAGCGCAGACCTGCGCACCGGCGCGGCGTCCTTCGCCGCGCCCGCAAGTTCGGAGGTCGCCGCGAGCCCGGTTGACGGGTCGAGCATCGGTGGCTCCCACAGCGCGAACGTCACCGCACCACTTGGGGAGCCGTCCTCGGTCACTGCCGTGACCGGTACGCCGGCGAGCCGCTCGGCCGTACCGCCCGGGTCGCCGACGGTCGCCGAGGCGAACGCGAAGACCGGTTCGCGGCCGTACCGGGCGGCGACGCGTCGCAGCCGGCGCAGTACGTGCGCCACATGCGAGCCGAAGACTCCCCGGTAGGCGTGGCACTCGTCGATCACCACGTACGTCAGTCGCCGAAGGAAACCGGTCCACGCCGCATGGCCCGGCAGGATGCCGTGATGGAGCATGTCCGGGTTGGTGAGTACGAACCGGGCATGCTGCCGGATCCACTCGCGCTCCTCACGTGGGGTGTCGCCGTCGTAGCTGGCCGGGCGGATGCCGGGTAGGTCGAGGGAGGTCAGGGTACGCAGCTGGTCGGCCGCGAGTGCCTTGGTGGGGGCGAGGTACAGCACCGTGGCACGGGGATCGTCGAGCAGGCGCGCGAGCGTCGGCAACTGGTAGGCGAGCGATTTACCCGAGGCGGTGCCGGTGGCAATCACCACATTTTCGCCGGCGTGCAGCAGATCGGCCGCCCGAGCCTGGTGGCGCCACGGCGAGCCGACTCCGCGGCCGGCGAACGCGCCGCGCAGGTCCTCGGGCACCCAGGCCGGCCAGGCCGCGGGGTCGCCCGGTCGGGCCGGTACGCGTTCGACGTGTGTGACCGGCGTCGCTTGCCGTCCTCGCAGCAACCGGTCCAACAATTCGGCCGGCTGGGGCAATACGCTCGTCACGATCTGCACTCTGACACTGTTCGAGCGCTATCGTCCACGCCTGCGGGGGCCGAACAGTGTGGTGAACGTGCCGAACGACCAGGGACGCGTCGCCCACGCGGCTGGGCGATGGTTAGATGCCCGCAGGGACTTTGGGTGCCGCGCCGGCGGTACCACGGTTGAGGAGGTCCGCATGGAGCTGTCGCTGTCGACCCGCACCGTCGACGATCACACGGTGCTCGAGGTCGGTGGCGAGGTCGACGTTTACACCGCGCCACGGCTGCGTGAGCGCCTCGTCGAGCTGGTCGAGGCCGGCGCTCGTAGCGTAATTGTCGACCTGAGCCGCGTCGAGTTCCTGGACTCGACCGGACTAGGCGTTCTGGTGGGTGCACTGAAGCGGCTGAGAGCCGCTGGTGGCACGCTGGCGTTGGTCTGCGGCCACGAGCGGTTGCTGAAGATTTTCCGGATCACCGCGCTGGACCGGGTCTTCTCGCTGTACGACTCGGTCGAGGCGGCCACCGCTGCGACGGGTGCTGACGCGGGCCAGTCGGCGTAACGCGATGCCGACGGTACGCCTGTCGTTCTCGCCGGCACCGGCCCATGTTCGCACCGCGCGGCTCGTCGCGGTCGCCGTCGCGCGCCGTGCCGGCGTGGCCGATGAGCTGCTGGAAGAGGTCCGGCTGGCCATCGGCGAGGCCTGTTCGCGTGCGGTCGCGCTGCACCGTTCGCAGGACACGGACAACCTCATCGACATCGCGATGGACAACGGTGACCGGTTCACCGTGCGTGTGACCGACCGGGCTACTGAGAGTTCGGTGGCGACCGCGGAGACGACTGACCCCGCCGCGTTTCTGGTCGAGGCGCCGTTGACGGCCGAGGTGCCCGAGGCCCTCGCCGAGGAGGCGGTTGCCGCCCGGATGGGGCTGACCCTACTCGCGGGCCTTGTCGATGATCTCAAGGTCAACGCGGCCATGGACGGACTGGGCACCGAGGTCAGCATGTCCTGGCCCATCAGCCGCAGACCCGCCGGCGCCTGATCCATTAGGGACAAATCCAGCTAATCCGCCAGGATTCGCATGCGTCGACGTTGTGTGGGAGCGCTCCCAACCGACAACGGGCTAACAC
>JAOPWA010000360.1 GCA_025965915.1 Dactylosporangium sp.
ACCAGTACGCGTAGGCGGCGAACCAGTTGTTGTTGCCGCCGTAGAGGATCACGGTGTCGTCATTGGCGATGCCCTTGCTGGACAGCAGCGCCTCGAACTGCTGCTTGTTGACGAAGTCCCGGCGGACCTGGTCCTGCAGCTCGGTCCTCCAGTCAAGCTTGACGGCACCGGGGATGTGGCCCCCGTCGTACGCGGCGGTGTCCTCGTCGACCTCGACGAACACCACCTTGTCCGCGCCGATGTTCTTCTCGGCCCAGTCGGCCGTTACGAGTACTGAGTCGCGACTCATTCTTTGAGCTCCCTCGAATGACGATTCGGATTGAGTGCCGCCGCAGGCGTTGAAGTGTCCGCCGCACGCCACGACGACCCAGAGGACGGATCACGGGGGGCGGGTCCGGGCCGCGACACGGGTTGACCCGCGTCAGGCGGTGCCCCTGTCAGCGACAGAGGCGCATGAGAGCACACGCAATCGGCCCGCCGTCAGGCGAGGCAACACAGACAGGCGGCTACGCGGCAGAGATCGACCGCGCGCCTTTTCGTGAGCAGCGTGCCCATGGTCAGGGAGCCTAACATCGCGAAAACCTCCGGCGTAGGGCTGACCACCTAGCGAGACGGTGCTCACCTGAGCAGCGCTTTCAATTATCCCATTCTTGGTGCAATTCGGGCGATTGCCCCAAACACCCGAACAACGCCGTCAGGCTTGGCCGGCGAGAACCACATTGGCAGCCGTTGCGGTGATCATGATGCCGTTAGCGGTGGTCTCAACCTTGTTGACCACCAGACTGTAGGGAAGGTTCGGCACGGCGATCTTGACACCAAGCCGGTCGCGGTACTGGTTGAGAAACGACGGCGGGATCGCGGTCGTCCCGCCGGTCGCGGACGCGGTGCGTAGGTCGTCCAACTGCAGATGCACCTCACCCTTGGCCACCGCGAGCGTGCCGGTCGCCTGGAGCTGAAGGTTCAGGCCCGCGAACGCGACCGGCGCCGCCAGGTTCATCTTGTTGTCCTTCACCGTGATCGTCAGCTTCGAGACGTCCAGGCCGGGCACCTGGCGCAGCGGCGACGTGTCGACAAGCTCCCGGACCACGTCCCAGCCGATGGCCGCCGTGCCCACAACCGTGTCCGCCGTGACCCGCCCATGACCGGACCTGATCGTGTCGAGCGGCGCGTGTACCTGGTTGGCGACAAGGGTCAGGTAGTCGAGCGTCACCCGACCGTTGCGGGGATGGTCGACGTTGATGGTCACCTTCTGGTACGTGCCGCCCAGCACCTGGGTCAGAAACGGGAACCCGGCGATACTGGCTCGGGGCTTCTTGTCCGAGACGATGTCGCGGTTGCGCATCTCGGTGGCTGCCTGGTCGGCGATCCGCTTCTCGGCCATGTTCACCGCCACCCGGTCGGCCACGACGAACAGACCAACCAGAACCACCACGACCACGACCAACGCGATGAGCCATCGACGTCCGCGTACCGCCACGCCATCCTCCTTGATGGGTCGTCTTCGATACGGACTACGAATAGTCCGACAACAACAGCGTGCTCGCCGCGTACGCCACCGGGGCGGCCAGCGCGAACGCCGCGAGCGGGCCCTGCACGAGCCCGGTCGGCCACGGCGCCGGAGGGTCACCGGCGAGTTGCCGGCCGACCTGGGCATAGTCCATCGACAGGTCGACCACGACCGCGATGAGTGCGGTCGCCAGGCCGGCCGCCGCGGCCGCGCCCGTCGACAGGCCGGCGATGAGCGAACCGGCGATCGCGGCCGCACCGGCGCCGACCAGCAGGCCGAGCAGCACACCAGCGCCGCCGCGCGGCACCTGCGGCGCGATGCGCGGGTGCGGCGCGACGAGGTCCGTGAGCCGCGCCACCATGACGGCGACGCCGGCAGCAACGAGACAGGCCACGATCGATTGGGTACCCCGTGGATGCCGACTCAACACGACGAGATTGCCGAGCGCGACCACGCCGACCACCACGGCAAGCGTGGAGCCGAGCGACTCGGTCACGCGTTCACGTCCGACCGGGCGGGTCAACTGGCCGACCACGCCCGCCACGAACGCGGCGGCCGTCACGTACGCCAGTGGCGTGAGCGAGGCGGGATCGACCCACACCGCGGCGAGGTCGGCGGCGGCGGCCGCGGCCAGACCCACCCCAGCCACGATCCGCGGTGCGGGCGGCCGCCAGGCGATGGTCCAGGTGACCGCGTACAGGACCTGAACCACGAAGATCACCACAGCGTACGGGCCGTACGGGAGCGTCGCGCCGAGCGCCAGCGCCAGGGTGAGCAGCCCGGCGGAGCCGGCGATCGCCAGGGACGACGCTCGGAGCGCCGACCGCTCCGGCGGGTTACCCCTGCCGCTGCCGCTGTCGCTGTCGATCACCGGCATCAGCTCGGTCGGTCCGTCGACGTCCAGCGGCGGGCCGGAATGATTCTGAGGCGCTTCCAGCCGCGGTTCGCCGGTGCGGGCTCTCCGGCGCCCCCGACGGGCCACGCCGTTTCCCGGATCCTGGCGCGCTTGACCTTCGCCGTACCCATCCGTACCGCGCACCGGCTGCCCAGGTGACCGGTCGTCGCGGGGGTCGTCGGGAGAGGTCGCAGGCACGCCACGATCGTGCCAGAGGGCCGCTCGCAGGGCGAACTGCGTCCCGTATTGATCCACCACATACGTCAGACGTCTGTTTTCGCAGGTTCTCCGGTATTCTCTGAAGCTACCCCGCCCGTCAGCGACGCCGGACGACGGCGTGATTACTCCTGCTCGGCGCCCACGAGGCTCGACAGTGACGGAGGTGACTGCGTGGAGATTCTGCTTCTGACCACCGCGCCCACCGGCCAGGTGGTGCTACCTGGCCTCGACCTGCTGCCGCACACGATCCGCACGGCGCCGCGTGACGTCCGTGCCCTGGTCGGCGGCCCCAGCCCAGATGTCGTCCTGGTCGATGCCCGCACGGAGCTCGTCGATGCCCGCGCCACCTGTCGCATGCTGCGCGCCACCGGTCTGGGCATGCCGTTGATGGCTGTGTTGACCGAGGCCGGGTTGGTCGCCGTGCACGCCGACTGGGGCGTCGACGACGTGCTGCTGGCGAGCGCCGGCCCGTCCGAGGTCGAGGCGCGACTGCGGCTGACCGTCGGCAGGCTCACCCAGGCCGCCGCCGGAAGCGTCGGGTCGCTGGTCAAGGCCGGCGAGCTGACCATCGACCCGGACACCTACGCCGCGAAGCTCAAGGGACGCCCGCTCGATCTGACCTACAAGGAGTTCGAGCTGCTGAAGTTCCTGGCGCAGCATCCGGGTCGGGTCTTCACCCGCGACCAACTGCTGCGCGAGGTGTGGGGCTATGACTACTTCGGCGGCACCCGTACGGTCGACGTCCATGTCCGGCGGCTGCGCGCCAAGCTCGGCTCGGAGTACGAGTCGATGATCGGCACCGTCCGCCAGGTGGGATACAAGTTCGTGGTGCCCCCGAGCCGCCAGTTGCCGGACGTGGCGGCGGAACAGATCACGGAGTACGCGCACACTCCCGGTACGTGACCGCAACCAGCGGCCGCTACGGTGATCGGCGTGACGGCGGCGGTGCGGATTCAGCGAAGTGACCGGCTGACAGCCGATGAGGTGGCCGAAGTGCTCGACCTCGTCCGGGTTGCCGGCGACTCCGACGGCGCCTATCCGCTGTCCGAGCACGTCGTACTGCATCTGAGCTTCGGCGGCGACATCCGCGCCGTGCACCTGCTGATCCGACACGGGGATCAACTGGTCGGCTACGCGCATGTGGATACGACCGACCCGGTCGAGGGTCCGGCTGCGGAGCTCGCCATCCATCCCCTGCACCGCCGGCGAGGCCTGGGGCGGGCGCTGGTGACCGAGGCGATGGCCGTGGCCGACGAGCGCGCCGGGCAGTCGCCGGGCCGACTGCGACTGTGGGCCCACGGCGACCACCCGTCGGCGACGGCGCTGTCGATGTCGCTGGGCTTCGAGCGCTCGCGGGTGCTGTGGCAGATGCGCCGCTCGCTGTTCGCGCCGATACCCGAGCCGACCCTTCCCGACGGGATGAGTATTCGGGCGTTCCGCCCCGGCACGGACGACGCGGACTGGATCGCACTGAACGCCGCCGCCTTCGCCGACCACCCGGAACAGGGTCGATGGACGATCAACGACCTGCACATCCGGATGAAGGAGCCCTGGTTCGACCCGTCCGGGTTCCTGCTCGCGCAGCGCGACTCCGACGGTGAGCTGCTCGGGTTTCATTGGACCAAGATCCACGGCGCGGCGCCCGGCTCAGCGCAGCATGCGCACGAGCCGATCGGCGAGGTGTACGTGCTTGGCGTCTCGCCGGCGGCGCACGGCACCGGGCTGGGCACCGCGCTGACCCTCGCGGGCCTGCGCCACCTCCGTGGGCAGGACCTCGACCAGGCCATGCTCTACGTCGACGAGTCGAACACGAGTGCCGTGGCGCTGTACCGGAAGCTGGGCTTCGCCCACTGGGCGACCGACGTGTGCTTCCGTCGGCAGGTCTGAGAGGCACGCCTCCCAGGCATTGTCAAGAGCCGCGCATACCAGGCTTCCGCGCATGGTACGGACAAAAGCGGCTGCGAACTGGGCAGTTCATCTATGGGTTACCCCACAGTCTGTCAGACGTTATACGAGTTGGCCGGGCTATTCACCCTTCGTTCATGTGAGGCCGGACGGCCGGCAACCTCGCCCTCATAGCGTTCCGGTCAGTTGATGGCCAACGTCAACTACAGGACTCGCGCCGATCAGGAATCGGGCGAGATGGACGTACCCCCGAAGGGACAGCAGTGAAGCTGAAGCGCCACGGCATCTTGGCCGCCGTCGCGGCCGCGACGCTCGCGCTCGCCGCGTGCGGCTCGGACAACACGAGTAACACGCCGGGAGCAGGCGGGAGCAGTGCCGCGAAGCCGACGATTGATTGCAAGACCGGCTCGTTGACCGCACAGGGCTCGACCGCACAGAAGAACGCGATGGACGAGTGGGTCAAGGCGTACGGCCAGGCCTGCTCCGGCGCGCAGATCAACTACCAGGGCACCGGCTCCGGCGCGGGTATCCAGGCGTTCACCGCCAACACCGCCGACTTCGCCGGCTCCGACTCCGCCCTCAAGGCCGGCGACGAGCAGACCAAGGCCGATGCGCGGTGCACCGGCGGCAAGGCGATCAACCTGCCGATGGTCACCGGCCCCATCGCCGTGGCGTACAACCTCACCGGCGTGAAGGACCTGCAGCTCAAGCCCGGCACGATCGCGAAGATCTTCTCGGGTGCGATCAAGACCTGGGACGACGCCGCGATCAAGGCGGACAACCCGAGCGCCACGCTGCCCTCGACCCCGATCGCCCCGATTCACCGGTCGGACTCCTCGGGCACGACCGAGAACTTCACCAAGTACCTGACCGCCGCTGGCGCCACCGACTGGACCCTCGGCTCCGACAAGGTCTGGAAGGCGACGGGCGGCCAGGCCGCCAAGGGCTCTGACGGCGTCTCCGCCCTGGTCAAGCAGACCGCGGGTGCGATCAGCTACGTCGAGTACTCGTTCGTCCAGACCAACAGCCTCAGCGCCGCCAAGATCTACAACGGCGCCGGCGAGTACGTCGCACTGGACGACAAGTCCGCCGGCAAGGCCGTCGCCGGCGCCCAGGTGGTCGGCACGGGCGACGACCTGAGCCTGAAGATCGACTACAACACCAAGGCGGCGGGTGCCTACCCGGTCGTCCTGGTGACCTATGAGATCGTGTGCAGCAAGGGCACGCCGGCCGACAAGCTGCCGCTGCTGAAGTCCTTCCTCGGCTTCTTGGCCAGCAAGGACGGCCAGGCCAAGCTCAGCCAGATCGGCTACGCCCCGCTGCCGGACACGATCCAGACCAAGGTCACGGCCTCCATCAACAACATGGCCTGACAGACAGGACATACGAAGTGAGCCAGCAATCGCTCACCACCACCCCCGCCGGCGTAAAAAACGCTGGCGGGGGTGGCGCCTTGCCCAGGGGCCGGCGTTTCGGCGCCGAGAAGATCTTCCGCGCCGTCGCCACCGCCGCCGGCTCCATGGTTCTCGTCATCATCGTCGCCATCGCGACCTTCCTGGTGGTGAGGGCGGTGCCGTCGTTGCGCGCCAACGGCGAGAACTTCTTCACCTTCCAGCAATGGTTCACCGAGTCCAGCCCGCCCAAGTTCGGCATCGCCGCGATCGCCTTCGGCACCGTACTGACCTCGACGCTGGCCCTGGTGATGGCGGTGCCGGTCGCCCTGGGGATCGCGCTGTGTCTGACCCACTACGCGTCCCGGCGGGTGGCCAACACCCTCGGCTTCTTCGTCGACCTGCTCGCCGCGGTGCCCAGCGTCGTCTTCGGCCTGTGGGGCCGCGACTACCTGTACCAGCCAGTCTCCGACCTCGCGAAGTGGCTGCACGAGAACTGCGGTTGGATTCCTCTGTTCGGCAGCAACGGCCCGTACGGCAGGTCGATCCTGCTCGGTTCGATAGTGCTCGCCATCATGGTGCTGCCCATCGTGACCTCGCTGTCGCGCGAGGTCTTCCTGCAAACGCCGGCACAGAACGAGGAGGCCGCGCTCGCCCTGGGCGCGACGAAATGGGAGATGGTCCGCACCGCCGTCCTCCCGTACGGCAAGCCGGGCATCATCGCCGCCGTCATGCTGGGCCTCGGTCGTGCGTTGGGTGAGACCATCGCGCTCGCGCTGACCCTCGGTGCGGTCTACAACGTCTCGTTCGACCTGCTCGGTCCTGGCGGCAACACGATCGCGGCCAACATCGCCCTCAAGTTCGGCGAGGCCAACCCGATCGGCCGAAGCGCCCTGATCGCGTCCGGCCTGGTGCTCTTCGCGATCACCCTGGTCGTCAACATGACGGCGCGGGCCATCGTCTACCGCCGCCGCGAGTTCGTGGGAGGTGCGGCATGACTGTCGCGTCGCACTCAGCGCGAACCCGATCGACTCTCAAGGCCCGACGGCTACCTAGCTGGGCGCCGGCCGCCGTCGGGCTCGGCGCCATCGTGGTCGCCGCGCTGGCGGTGTACCTACCGAGCCTGGGTGGCCCGGTGCTCACCGGCGTCACGGCCGCGTTGGTCTTCCTCGTCGGCCTGGCGGCGCTCTCGGCCTTCGTCGAGGGCGGGCGCGCGGCCCGCAACCGCATCGCCACCTCCCTGGTGTACGCGGCGTTCGTGCTGGCCCTGGCCCCCCTGCTGTCAATGGCGTTCACGCTGCTGAGCAAGGGCACCGAGCGGCTCAGCCCGTACTTCCTGCAGGTGTCGATGCGCAACGTCAGCGCGTTCGACAACGCTGGTGGCGCCTACCACGCGATCATCGGCACGCTCCAGCAGGCCGGTATCGCCACCCTCATCACGGTGCCGCTGGGCGTCTTCGGCGCCATCTACATCGTCGAGTACGGTCGCGGCCGACTGGCCACGCTCATCCGCTTCTTCGTCGACGTGATGACCGGTATCCCCTCGATCGTCGCCGGCCTGTTCATCCTCGCGTTCTGGGTACTGATCGTCTCGCCGCACTTCAACCACGGGCGGCCCGAGTACTCCGGCTTCGCGGCGGCCCTGGCCCTGTCGGTTCTGATGTTGCCGACGGTCGTGCGCTCAACCGAGGAGATGCTGCGGCTGGTCCCCAGCGCGCTGCGGGAAGGCGCGTACGCGCTGGGCATACCCAAGTGGAAGACGATCACGAAGATCGTGCTTCCCACCGCCGCATCGGGGATTGTGACCGGGATCATGCTGGCCGTGGCCCGCGCCTGTGGCGAGACCGCCCCGGTGATCCTGGTTGCGTTGGGTAACCCCGCGATCAACCTCAACCCCTTCTCGGGCGGGCAGTCGTCCCTGTCTCTGTACGTGTACGAGCAGGCCGGCACCGCCTCCAAATACGCGCCCGGTCGTGCCTGGGCCGGCGCACTGACCCTCGTCGTCCTCGTCCTCACCCTGACCGTGGCCGCGAAGCTGCTGGCCCGGCGCAACAAGCTGGGTCGATAGGAGTGCCAACCATGGCGAAGCGCATCGAAGCCGTCAACGTGTCGGCGTACTACGGCGCGTTCCGTGCGATCGACAACATCACGATGACGATCGAGCCCAAGTCGGTGACGGCCCTGATCGGGCCGTCCGGCTGCGGAAAGTCGACCTTCCTGCGCTCCATCAACCGGATGCACGAGGTGCTGCCGGGTGCGAAGGTCGACGGCGAGCTGCTCATCGACGGGCAGAACATCTACGACCGCGACATCGACGTGACTGCGGTACGTCGCACGATCGGCATGGTGTTCCAGCGGCCCAACCCGTTCCCGACCATGTCCATCTACGACAACGTCGTGGCCGGGCTGCGGCTCAACGGGCTACGTAAGAAGTCGCTTCTGGACGCCGCGTGCGAGAAGGCACTGCGCGGCGCCAACCTCTGGAACGAGGTGAAGGACCGCCTCAGCCGGCCCGGTGCCGGCCTGTCCGGCGGTCAGCAGCAGCGGCTGTGCATCGCGCGGGCCATCGCGGTCGAGCCGCAGGTCGTGCTGATGGACGAGCCGTGTTCGGCCCTCGACCCGATCTCGACGCTGGCCATCGAAGACCTCATCGCCGAGCTGAAGAACGAGTACACGATCGTGATCGTGACCCACAACATGCAGCAGGCCCGCCGCGTGAGCGATATGACCGCGTGCCTCATGCTCGACGACGGCGTGGCCGACAGCCAGC
>JAOPWA010000193.1 GCA_025965915.1 Dactylosporangium sp.
CCACAAGACCGGCGAGGAGCACAACGGCGCCGTTCGTGCGGGCGATTAGAGCGGCTCGGTGTGGGATTAGCGGGAATGCAATAGGGGCGTACGTGCCTGGGTTCTGGGAGCGGCGGGAGTTTTCTGCCTCGTCCAGCAGATCAGCCCGATCGGCAGAATGGTCCAGCAGGACAGCACGCGGTAGATGAGCACGGCCGCGGCGGCGGGAGCTTGGGTGGCTCCGGCAGTGGTGAGGGTGACAACCAGGCTGGCTTCGATGACGCCGATTCCGCCCGGGGTAGCGGGGATCTGCCGGATGAGCTGGGTGGCGAGGTAAGCGGTGGCAACTGTGCGGGCGGGTACGGTAAGCCCCACCGCGTGCAGCGAGGTGAGCAGACAGGCCAGGTCAGTCAGCCAATTCAGCGCGGCCAGTGCGACGACGCCGAGCCACCGGCGCGCGGGGACAGTTCTCGCCACGCTGGTCGTGTGGCGCAGCGTGCGACGCAGGCGTCCCAGGGCCGACGTCCCAGCAATTGACCCCTGTCGGGTCGTGGCCATCGGGGTCGTGACCGTCGTGCTGGCCGGCGGGATCGCCCGTGCCCGGCGTACGCCCCACGCGACGGCAGCGGTGACCGCGGCGATGATCGCGGCGATGATCGCGAGCGTCCGGTGGAATGGCGAGGTCCAGGCTAGCGCGTCGCCGGTGTAGAGCACGGCGAGGCCGATCACGGAGGCGACACCGGAGAGCAGCATCACCGCTGCGGCGGTCAGTTGGCTTGCACCGCGCGCGCAGAACTGCCGGAACGCATAGCCGGCCGAGACGGCGGATCCGCCAGGTAGGGCGGCCGCCATCGCTGACCGGGCGTAGGTGACGGCCAGCGACACCGACGCAGGCATGCGGACACCGAACGCGGCGAGGAGGTGGCGCTGCTGCTCGGCGAAGGCGCCGATCGAGACGACCTGCAACACGACGGCGGTCAACAGCCACGCGGGGCTGGCCCGCCGCAACGCGGTCCAGGTCGACGCCGCGTTCGGCAGGTGGCCGCGCAGTTCGACGACGGCGAGGATGATCCCGACGGTGAGCAGGATGAGCCGCCACCAGCGACGCCGAATTGCCGTCGGCAGGTTGTCTACGCTCTTGCCGAGCGACTCACTCGTCGGGGAGAGGCGGGACAGGGGTGCGGGTGGCGGGAGCGGCGGCGCAGACGCGTTCGGATGCAGGACGAGTGGCGGTTGGCTGTTTCGCACGCTGGGCGCGGGGCGGGGTGCTGTCAGGACGGGGCTGGTCATCGCCGCCCTCGGCGGTGCTGCGAGCGAGCCAGTGGCCGGGCGGGCGCCGCGGCCGGTGCTGGCGGTGCGGCGTATGCCTGCGGGTGGTGGCCCATCCTCAGCTCCCGTTCTGGTCGTGGCAGGTACACCTTCAGGATCGCTGGCGACGATAAGAGCGCCTGATGCCGGCACATAAGAGATGTATGAGAAACAGCGGCATGCCGCGGGGTCACCGCCGTCGGACGTGGAATGGCAAGCCGGACGATTTTCTGGCGCCCGCAGGCGGTGTTGGCCTGCAGGCCCCTTTCGAGGCGCCGTTGCATTGCGGGATCGGCCGACGCGTTGAACCGCAGGCGGGTCCGCGGTCAGATCGCTTGGGCGAGTTCGGTGAACGCGGCGGCGATCCGCGGTGCCGTCCGCGCGCACGCCGATGACGACCAGGACGGCGGACGGACGGCTACCTCGCCGAGCGCGGTGTGCGGCTGCTGCGACCGTCCTACCGCAACCGCGCACCCCGCCCCGGCGAGCACCTGCTCAAGCCGATCCGCCAGCTCATCGAGTCGGTCAACGACACATTGAAAGGCCAGCTTGACCTGGAACTGCACGGCGGGCGCAGCATCGACGGCGTCACCGCCCGAATCGCCCAGCGCATCCTCGCGCTGACCGCCGCGATCTGGCACAACCGAGCCACTGGTCAACCCAAAACCCGGTCATTGATCGCCTACGACCACTGACCGGGTTCGACTTACTCGTCTAGCGGTTCAAGACCACTTGATCTAGGGCTGCGGGATGTGCGGACGTTGGTCCGGGCGAGCTCGAGCATCTCCCGACGTCGTCCACGACCAACTAACCCTTGCCGGGCCAGTTACACCGAAGCTAGGGACAGTCCCCGTCGCGCCTCGAACGGAAGGTGTGGACGGCCCAGATGGGGTAGGCCTTCTGTTCCCGCTGGGCTGGTGCGAACGTCCTGCGACGGTGTATTGCATGTCGTAACGGCAACCGGGGCGCCGGCGCAGACGGGTTGGTGATTGCTGCTGGGGTACGGCAGTTTCGCAGAGTCCGGGCGTGCCAGGCAGGTGATCAGGTAGTGGGCATGGTGGCGTCGGGGTGGCGTTTCCTCGTCGGGCGCCCGCTGCGGGCCCGGGAGGTGTCCAGGGAGCAGATCACCCCGGTGGAGGGACTTCCCGCGTTGTCGCTGGACGCCTTGACATCGGTCGCGTACGGGCCGGAGGCGATCATCGTCGTGCTCGCGGCGGCGGGGGCGGCGGCGTTGCATCTGGTGCTGCCGGTCACGATCGCGATCGTGGCGCTGTTGGCCGTCCTGGTGTTTTCCTACCGTCAGGTCATTGACGCCTACCCGGGTGGCGGGGGCGCGTATGCGGTGTGCCGGGCCAACTTCGGACCGCGCGTCAGCCTGCTGGCCGCCGCCGCGCTCGTCGTCGACTACACGCTGACCGTCGCGGTCTCCATCGCCGCCGGGGTAGGGGCGCTGACGTCGGCCTTCCCCGGCCTGAGCCCGGCCACCGTACCGATCTGTCTGGGTTTCCTCGCCGTGATCACGGTGCTCAACCTGCGCGGCCTGGGCGATGCGGCCCGGGCGTTTGTGCTGCCCACGATGGTGTTCGTCGTCGGGTTGCTGGCCATCATCGCGGTTGGCCTGATCCACCCGTTGGCGCTGCACGCACCACAACCCGGCCGTTCGCTGCTGGCCACTCACGGGCTGGAAGCGGTGAGCGTGCTGCTGGTGCTGAAGGCGTTTTCAGCCGGGTGCAGCGCGCTGACCGGGGTGGAGGCGATCGCCAACGGGGTGCCGCTGTTCAAACAGCCGCGGGCGGTCCGGGCCAAACAGACCGAGTTGCTGCTCGGAGGAATCCTCGGCACGATGCTGGCGGGGCTGGCCGTGCTGGCCCGCCGCTGGCAGATCGGTCCCCGCTCCGGTCAGACCGTCCTGAGTCAGGTCATGGGGCTCGCCATCGGAAGGCACTGGGCCTACTACGTGATGTCGCTGACCATCACCCTGGTCCTCGCGCTGGCCGCCAACACCTCGTTCGGCGGGCTGCCGGTGCTGGCCAGCCTGCTGGCCAGGGACAACTACCTTCCCCGCCTGTTCTCGCTACGCGACGACCGGCAGGTGTTCGCCGTCGGCATCTGGGCATTGGCGATCCTGTCCGGGGCGCTGCTCGTCGCGGTGGGCGGGAACACCCTCGCGCTGATCCCGTTGTACGCGATCGGGGTGTTCACCGGCTTCACGCTCTCGCAGGCCGGGCTGGTTATCCACTGGTCGCGGACCCGGCCGCCGCGCTGGCGGCATCGGGCGATCGTCAACGGCATCGGCGCAGCCGTTACGGCCGTGGCCACCATGGTGTTCCTGGTTACCAAGTTCACCGCAGGGGCCTGGGTGGTCGTGCTGGCCATACCCGCTCTCATCGGCCTGTTCGTGCGGATTCACGTCTACTACGACCGGTCCCAGCGCGCCCTCGGCGTGGGTAGGGTCCCGGGCAAGCCACACGCCAGGCGCACCATGGTGGTGGTGCCGGTGACGGGGGTATCCCGGCTGACCCAGCACGCGATAGCGGAGGCGCTCTCGATCAGCCAGCGGGTGGTGGCAGTCCACGTTGTGGTCGAGGACGCCGGCCAAAGCGCCGGGCGGGATCGCGAGTTGCAGCAGCAGTGGGCCCGCTGGAACCCCGGCGTGCCGCTGCGGGTCCTGCACACCGAGTTCGCGTCGGTGACACGGCCCATCGTGGCGTTCATCGATGAACTTCACGAGCGCCACGACGACCAGATCGTCGTGCTGGTCCCAGTGGTGCGCCCAGACCGGCTGCGCGACAACCTCCTGTACAACCACCTCGACCTGGTTCTCGCAGCCGCGCTGGGGACCCGCACCGACGTCGTCGTCGCCCGCGCCCCCATGTCCCTGCACCTCGAGGACGCAGCCCGAACCAGTCGCCCGGTAAACCGATACCAGCTCGGAAAGGACGAACTCGGGTGACCGCTGACCGCCACGTCGATGGCACCTATGCCGTAGATCAGCAGCCCAACACCAGACCGGGACCGGCGCCGGTGCGGCCGTCGTACGTGTGCAGGTCGGTGCCGCAGATTGCGCTGGAGGTCACGCGGACCACCGCGTCGGAGTCGGCCTCTAGGCCTGCGTCCGCCACGTCGTGCACCCCGACGGTGCGGACGTCCTCGTAGACGACGGCTTTCATGATCCCTCCATCCCGTGACGGGCCAGCACCGCGGTGACCATGACAACGGCGGCGACCAGCACCGCTGGCAGGGCGAGCGCCCACGACGGCGCGACGCGCGCACCGGAGCTGATCGTGGCGACGCTCTGCACGCCCATCGCGGCGGCGGCCAGTGCGAGAATGAGCGGCGCGCTGCTGCGGCCGGGGTGTGCGTCGGTGGCCAGCCAACCGGCCGCCCCGCCGGTCAGCAGTACTGCCTCGACCGCCGCGACGATGCTGGTACGTCGCCGCCAACCGGCATCGCAACGGCGCAAAGAGACGGTGCCGGCGGCCACCCGAGGGCGTAGCTACCGACGGCTGTCGTCGAGTCGGTCGCCAACCGACTGTCCGCTGTGGCGATCGCCCGGCCGAGTTGGACCAGGTTGCCGGTGATGACACTGGCGAACACGCTGCCGAGTCGAGTTACGCACACGGCGTCCAGGCAGCCCGCCGCGGCGGCCAGGACCGTCAGCAGTCGCACGACCACCCACTCGGGTAGCGCGGCGTCCGACCGGTTCGGCTGTCCCGGGTGCGGGTCGGTCGCCGTCCCATCGGCACCGCCACTCACGGGGTGCCTCCCCGAGACCGGATGCTGATCTCTAGACCTCGCCACCTGGAGTTGGTGGTGGTCAAGTACGTCGACCATGACAACTCGCACCGCTCGTTGGCACAGGCACCGCCGCTCGGACCGGCGCGACCGTGCGCCCCTCCGGCCGGCGGGCGGTGGTAGCCGAGATCGTCTCGGCGGCCTGATCGGCGAATGCTCGAAGGCTGCATAGGATGACCGGCCATCTAGTGGCCACACGGTGCGTCGCCCGTGTCGGTGGACCTCAGCGTCGGGCCGCTGCCATGTCGGCGGTGCCGGGCCGGGTCAGGTTCGCGGGTACGACGACCCGGTCGAACAGGTCCTCGCTGACGCCGCGCTGGAGTGCGGCCTGTTTGAGGGTCAGGTTGTTGTCGATGGCCAGGTGGGCGATCTCGGATGCCCGGTCGTAACCGATCACGGGGGACAGCGCGGTGACCATCATGACCGAGCGGTCGACGTTGCGCCGCAGTTGGTCGTCGTTGAGCTGGGCGCCTTCGACGAGGAACTCGCGGAAGTGGTCGGCCATGTCGGCGAGGATGCGTACCGAGTGCAGGACGTTGTTGATGATGATCGGCCGGAACGCGTTGAGTTCGAAGTTGCCTTCGTTGCCGGCCATGGCCACGGCGGTGTCGGATCCGATGACCTGGATGCAGACCATGAGCATGGCCTCGGCCTGGGTGGGGTTGACCTTGCCGGGCATGATCGAGGAGCCGGGCTCGTTGGCCGGCAGTTTCAGTTCGCCGAGCCCGGTCCGCGGTCCGGACCCGAGCCAGCGCATGTCGTTGGCGAACTTGAACAGTGTCACCGCGAGGCTGCGCAGGGCGGCGGACGTGCGCACGAGTGCGTCGAGGGCGCCCTGGGCGGCGACCGTGTTGGGTGCGGTGACGAACGGCCGGCCGGTCAGGTCGGCGATCATCTCGGCGGCGTCCTCGCCGAAGCCGGGTGGGGCGTTCAGGCCGGTGCCGACGGCGGTGCCGCCCATGGCCAGCCGGTACAGGCCGGCCATGGTGGTGGTGAGGTGTGCGATGGCGTCCTCGAGTTGGCCGGCGTAGCCGGACCACTCCTGGCCGACGGTCAGCGGCGTGGCGTCTTCGAGGTGGGTACGCCCGATCTTGACGACGTCCGCCCACTGCCGGCTCTTCTCCGCGGTCGCGTCGTGCAGCCGGATGAGCGCCGGCACCAGGTGCTCCTCAATGGCGGTCACGGCGGCGATGTGCATGGCGGTGGGGAAGGTGTCGTTGGAGGACTGTCCCATGTTGACGTCGTCGTTGGGGTGCACGGGCGTCTTGGAGCCCAACTGGCCGCCGGTGAGCTGGATGGCCCGGTTGGAGATCACCTCGTTGAGGTTCATGTTGGACTGGGTGCCGGAGCCGGTCTGCCAGACGTAGAGGGGGAACTCGCTGTCGAGTTCGCCGGCGATCACCTCGTCGGCCACCCTGGTGATCAGGTCGGCCTTCCACCCGGGGAGGCGTCCGGCGCGGGTGTTGACCATGGCGGCGGCTTTCTTGACGTAACCGTAGGCGTGGTAGACCGGCTTGGGCATGCGGTCGTCGCCGATGTCGAAGTGCTCCAGCGAGCGCTGGGTCTGCGCACCCCAGTAGTGGTCGGCGGGGACCTCGACGGCGCCGAGTGAGTCGGTCTCGGTGCGGGTGCCGGTGGCGTCGATGCCGATGGGCACGTCGTGGATGGTGGGCGCGTCCCGCTCGCGGGTCTTCTGACGCTGGGCCATTTGTGCCTCACCCGGCCTTGATCGGGCGGTACTCCGGCTGCCACATGGCATCCTGCACCTGCTGCGCGGTGTCGGTCAGCTTCGTGCGGGCGAGGCCTTCGGAAGCTGCCTGGTTGGCCACGGCGGTGGCGACGGTGGCCGAGACGTGCCGCAGGTTCTCCACGTGCGGCAGCAGGGACGCCCCCGGGGTGCTCACGTCCACCAGGCCGGCGACGGCGTCGGCGGCGGCGTGGAACATCCCGTCGCTGATCCGCTGCGCCCGGGCCACGATCGCGCCCAGGCCCAGGCCGGGGTAGAGCAGGGCGTTGTTGGCCTGGCCGATGGCGTACGTGACGCGGTTGTAGGTCACCGGCGGCACCGGGATCCCGGTGGCGATCAGGCCCCGCCCGTCCGTCCACGGGATCAGGTCGCTCGGCATCGCCTCGATCCGTTCGGTCGGGTTGGACAGCGGAAAGATGATCGGCCGGTCGACGTGGCGGGCCATCTCCTTGACGATCTCTTCGGTGAACGCGCGGTGCGCCGTCGACGTGCCGATCAGCATGGTCGGCCTTACGTTGGCGACGACGTCCTTCAGTCCGATCCCACCATCGCGCCGCCACGAGGCGACCTCGTCGGCCGGCCGGGCGTAGGGGACCTGGAAGTCGCGCAGATCGGTCATGTCGTCGGTGAGCAGGCCCTGCTTGTCGACACACCAGATCTGACGGGTCGCGGCGTCCCGGTCGGCGCCGTCGCGGGCGATCGCGTCGCGCAGCTGATCGGCGATCCCGACGCCCGCGGTGCCGGCCCCGAAGATGACGATCCGCTGATCCCGCATCCGGGTGCCGGCCACCCGTACCGCGCTGAGCGCAGCGGCGAGCGTGATAGCGCCGGTGCCCTGCATGTCGTCGTTGAAGGTGCAGACCCGGTCGCGGTAACGCTCCAGGATCCGCCGGCCGTTGCTCGGGCCGAAGTCCTCCCAGTGCAGCAGCGCCTTGGGAAACAGCTTGGTGGCGGCGCGCACGTACGCGTCGATGAAGTCGTCGTAGCGTTTGCCGCGTACCCGGGGGTGCCGGTTGCCGACGTAGTCTGGGTCCTGCAACAGATGGGGGTTGTCGGTGCCGACGTCCAACGAGACCGGGATCACCCGGTCCGGGTCGATTCCGGCCGCGGCGGTGTAGACGGCGAGCTTGCCCACGGCGATGTCGATCCCGCCGACGCCCCAGTCGCCGATGCCCAGGATCTCCTCGGCGTCGGAGGCCACGATCAGGTCCACGTCCTCGGCGCGAAGCCCCAGGTCGGCCAGCGCCGTCTCCACCCGGTCGGGGACGTCGATCGATAGGTACACTCCGCGCGGGCGACGGTACTCGTGGCTGTACTGCTTGATCGCCTGGCCCACGGTCGGGTCGTAGACGACCGGCAGCATCTCCCGAAGGTGCTCGGCCATCAGCCGGTAGAACAGCACCTCGTTGTTGTCCTGCAGCATCGCCAGGAAGACGTTCTTTTGCAGGTTGGTCGGCTGCTCGTGGTACTGCTCGTACGCCCGCTTGACCTGATCCTCCAGGCTCTGGACGGCCGACGGCAGCAGCCCGTCCAACCCAAGGGCCTCCCGCTCCTGGCGGGTGAACGCCGTGCCCTTGTTCAGCAGCGGGGCGTCGAGCACCTCCACCCCGCGCGCCGTGGTGACGTAACTGTCACCCTCGACCCGGAACTTTCGCTTCGCCGACACCAAAGTCGCGGCAGTCATGGGGCTACCCCCTCCGATGATCATCAGATATACCGGTTCGCCGCTGCGAGGCGTTTCCCACCCTTGCCACCGCAGAGCGCTCGTATCAACCCGCCCCGGCGAAGTGGATGTACTACCCGGCACAGCCCGGATACACCGCCAGCGGGGTAGCTCGCGATTCCACTGCTCACCTCTTGTAGCCGGAAGGCCGTGCTTGAGTCCTTGCAACAGCACGCGCTCGGGTTCGAGGACCGGGGTCTGGGGAGCGGGGCGTCCGCGCGCTGCCGTACATCGATGATCCACGATGGCCTCCCCTGAGCTTTGCGGTCGTGGAGGGGCGCCATGGTCATTCGATGGCCAGGTCCCGGAGGTTGGTCCGAGTGAGCTCGATGAGCTCCTTGCCTTCGCCGGACAGGATGGTCCTGGTGGCGTAGAGCGTGAAGCCCTTGATCTGGCCGTAGGTGAGCTTGGGCGGCAGCGCCATTTCCTGTCGGGCGGTTCGGACGTCGACCAGGGCGGGGCCGTCATGGTCGAACGCCGCATGCAGCGCACCTTCCAGCTCATCCATCGCCTCGACTCGCGCGCCGAACAGCCCGGCCGAGCGGGCGATTCCGGCGGAGTCGGCATCGGCGAGATCGGTGCCGTAGGTGACGAACCCGGCTGCTTTCATCTCCAGCTCCACGAACGACAGCGCGCCGTTGTGCGTCCGGAACTGAGGAGTTTCACGATTCGCCAGTGAGGGCGTGGACCAGGGCTGCGGCGACGGCCTGCTGCCCGGCGAGGGACAGATGCAGCCCGTCGTCGAGGTGAAACTGGTCTGCGGTCTGCGGGGCGAGGATGGGCCGGGTGTCGAGCGTGGGCTCGGGGTGCGCGGTCAGGATCTGCCCGATAGGGCGCTTATCTGTGGCGTTAAGCCATCGCGGGATCTTGACGCCGCAGATTTTCTGTCATCAGGCTGAAGGCAGGCGGCAAGACAGCCATCAGTCGTCGATTGCTGCTGGCAATAGGACTGCTTTGTTCCGATCTTATAGACCGAGTTGAGCGGCCGAATTCGATCTTAGCTTGTTCTTTAACCTGTGCGCTGTTTGCGGGCGGCGATGCTCAGGTCGCGCTTGACGGTTTTCCCGACGTCGTAGCGGGGTGCGCATCGTCGGTTGCGGGAGCCG
>JAOPWA010000244.1 GCA_025965915.1 Dactylosporangium sp.
ACTGAGCTCAGGGTTTGTAGCCGACGGCGCCGGCAATGCAGTAGGACACCGGGGCCAGAGGCTTGATGTGGGGGCCGTCAGGCCACCAGTTGGCGCACAGGGTCAGGCCGGGCTCGACCAGTTCCAGACCGGTGAACATGCGCTCGATCTCGGCGCATGTGCGAAAGACACCGGTGCCCATCGGGCTGTGCAGAAACGTCTCTTCCATCCTCCTGGCCAGCTCGCTGTGCTCCTCTGTCTGAGGGTCGAAGAAGTGGGTGATCCCTACGTAGGAACCGGAGGGGAGTGCCTCGATGTACTCGCGCATGATGTCGCTGGGGCTGGTCTCGCCGTCGTAGTGGTGCAGGGTGCCGAACTGGAACAGGGCGATCGGCTTGGAGAAGTCGAGGTACCTGCGGACGATCTCGTCGTCCAGAACCTCGCGGGGATTGAAGATGTCCGCTGCGGTGAAGTGGGTCTGATCATTTTCTTCGAGAAGCGCTCGTCCGTGCGCCAGCACCACAGGGTCGTTGTCCACGTAGACGACTTGGGCGTCCGGCTGGAGCCGCTGGGCCACCTGATGGGTGTTCTCGGCGGTGGGTAAGCCGGAGCCGCAGTCCAGGAATTGGGTGATCCCCGTCTGGGTGGCGATGAATCGAGTCGCGCGGATCAGGAAGTTCCGGTTGTCCCACGCCAACTGGGCTGCCTCGGGTGCGACCTGCTGGACCCGCCGCAAGACTTCGCGGTCGATTTCGTAGTTGTCCTTGCCGTTGAGGAAGGCGTCGTAGACCCTGGCGATGCTCGCCTTGGTCGTGTCGATGTATACGGGCGCGTCAACGTCCGAGGGGGAGTGGATGGTACCGGGCATCGGAGGCCTCACACAGAGTGGGGGAAGACGGCGTCTGTGCATACATCACAAGTCCACTTAGCCTAAACATAGGGCACACAGGTACACCAGGGGTGCGGTTCACGTAAGGCCGAGTGGCACGTGTTCAGCGATCAGCCGACGTCGCTGGGTCCGGGCGCGACCGCTGGTCCGTCGCACCGTGGCCGCACTTGTGACACAGCTGTTGGAAATCTCAGGAGGAGCGACACATGACCTCAGTTGATCCGTCCACATCGTCCAGTGGTCCGCCGGAAGAACGGGCTGGTAGCCCGACCGCGTTGCGTATCGTGCTCGGAGCTCAGTTGCGCAGGCTCCGTGAGGGCGCCGAGATTTCGCGCGCCGACGCCGGCTACTCCATCCGCGGATCAGAGTCGAAGATCAGCAGGCTCGAGCTCGGCCGGGTCAGTCTGAAGGATCGGGACGTCGCTGACCTGCTCACCATGTACGGGGTGTCCGACGAGCGGGAGCGGGCGGCGTTCCTGGGCATGGTCAAGCGGTCGAACGAGCCGGGCTGGTGGCACCGCTTCAACGATCTGATGCCGGACTGGTTTCAGGACTACGTCGGGTTGGAAGAGGACGCGTCCCGGATCTTGACCTACGAGCTGCAGTTCGTGCCTGGCCTGATGCAGACCGAGGATTACGCCAGGGTGATCGCGAGCCGCGGGCGGCCGGAGCTGGCCGGCAAGGATGTCGAGCGCCGGGTCGCACTGCGGATGCGGCGCCAGACGGTACTCGCGAGGCCGGGCGCGCAACGGCTGTGGGCGGTGATCGACGAGTCGGTGCTGCATCGCCCGATCGGCGGCAGGGACGTGATGCTCGCCCAGATCGAACACCTTCTCAATCTGACCAGGCAGCCGCAGGTGACACTGCAGGTCGTGCCCTACCGGTTGAGCGGGTACGCGGCCGAGGGTCCGTTCACGATGCTGCGGTTCGCCGAACCTGAGCTGCCCGACCTGGTGTACATCGAGCACCTCGCAGGAGCGCTGTACCTCGACAAGCCCGGAGAAATCGAGCTCTATAGCAGGGTCTTCGATCGGTTGACGGTGGACGCCGAGACCCCCAGCAACACCAGGCAGATGCTGTTGAAGATAAGGGCCGAACTGTAGTTCTGTCCCCGCCGCAAGTTCTGTCCCCGCCCGCAAGTTCTGTCCCCGCCATACGCACAGTTGTCTGCACGTGCATTGACCGTGCTGCATGACGTGCTAACGTCGAGCGCGCATCACATGCATGTGCCGATCGTCCTGCGAAGGGCAGGTGGTGTTGCGGTGACAGAAGAGATCCGTAATGGTATTTCGGCAGCCCTGCTAGCCGGTGTGACGTGGAAGAAGAGCGCTCGCAGCGGCGCGGTGGGCAACTGCGTGGAGCTCGCTCGGCTCGACGGTGGCGGGATCGCGGTACGTAACTCCCGATTTCCCGACGGACCAGCCTTGATCTACACCCGTGCCGAGATGGCGGCCTTCTTGGCAGGCACGAAGGACGGCGAGTTCGACGATTTCGTCGGCTGACCCGACTGTAACCGCAATGGCGCCGGCTCAGTCAGACGAAAAGTCGTCGGTCCTCGACTCGCTGTGCGCATGCAATGCAGTTGTATCGCTTGATTGATCAACGGTGGACGCGGTACGGCGAGCTCTCATGTCGGGTCCACCAGGTACAACAGGAACGTTGGCCATGGCGAGATTTGTACCCGTAACGGTCGTTCATGACCACGCGTCCGTGCGGTCGAGTAACCGGCGTCTCGCATCATGTGCGCTGGGGGCGCGCCCCGGCTTGGACCGACTCCCGGCACACCCCTAGGTATCGAAAGGAGAGCGGCATGGGCCACCTGATTGCAGTTGTCCTTGCGATGCTGCTCGGGTTTCTCGCAGGGCTGCTGTCGTTCAAGGTCAAAAGCAGATGGTGCGCCGAGTGCGGCACGGTCAAGAGTTGCCCGCTGTGCGCAGGCTGGGCGGATCCCCTTGCCGCGCAATGGACGTCCGGCAGCACGACGACCGCCGAGCGGCAACGAAATGCCATGCCCCGATGGGGGGCGGAAGCGCGGCGCCGATGACCTGTGCATCCACCCCTACCTGTTCTTGGGCCCGGGCTGTACGACCGCGACACCGTAGGGACTGTTGCCGGTCGCAACGTTGGCCACCACCTTGAGAGTGCGTGGGTCGATGACCGACAGCCTGTTTTCCCCTTGGTTGGCGACGTAGATGGCGTGGTTGGTGGCTGCGGCGGTGAAGGGGTCGGTGCCGTAGCTGCCCAGGGAGACGGTGGACGAGACTTTGCGGGCGCGGGTGTCGATGACGGTGAGCTTGCCCGGACCGAGATCGGTTACGTAAGCCCGGTGGCTGTTGGGGCTTGTTGCCACGGAGGACGGGCTGGGGGCCCGGACAGTTGCTTGGACCGCGCAGCTTCGGGTGGTGATGACCGTGACGTCGGCTGATAGTTCGTTGGCGACGTAGACCGACGAGCCGTCGGGTGTGACGGCCACACTTGTCGGGAACCGACCCGCTGGGATGACCCGGACGGCCCGATTGGTCTGGGTGTTGATGACCGATACGTTGTCGGATCCGCTGTTGGCGACGTAGACCGACGAGCCGTCGGGGGTGAGCGCCACACTCAGCGGCTGGCGGCCGACCGGCACGGACGCCACGACGCGGTTGGTTCGGGTGTCCAGGACCGAGACGCGGTTGGCACCGCTGCCGGCGACGTAAAGGAGTTGCCCGTTGGGGCTGGGGGCCAGGCCGATGGGGCTACTTCCGGCAGGAAGCGCAATGATCATGGCGATCGTGTTGGTGGCGGTGTTGAGCACGGAGACGGTGTTATCTCCGGTGTTGGCGATGTAGGCGTACCTGGCGTCCGGGGATACCGCCACCCCGGCTGGGGAGGTACCGACCCGCACACTCGCGACCACCTTGTAGGTCCTGCCATCGATGACAGAGACGGTGTTGTCGAGCTGGTTGGTCACGTAGATGTAGCGGTCCCGGATCGCGGGCCCGGCCGCGGAGGCCGATGCCGGGACGACGAGGCTGGTCACCAGCGCCAGCAGGATCCCGACGCACGCCGCCGCAGCTAACCACGGCAGGGTCCGAAGCTGCCGCTTCACGGTGCCCGGATGAGAGCGCTGGAGGGAACGCATCTCTCCTCGTCCGACGTCGTGGCGGATCGGGTCTGGCTCGGGCGCTGACCCTGCGGTCCTCGAAGCCGTGGTCACGTCAGCAGCCCACGGGCGTAGTAGTCCTGCGCGTTGCGCACGCCGGGAACCGCGAAGAAATAGCCCCCGCCGATGGGGCTGATATACGGGACCAGCGTCTCGCTTTCCAGTCGGGTCTGCATGTCGATGTAGGTGGTCAGCTGTTGCTGGAAGCAGCAGAACGCGTGCCCCATGTCGGGGTTTCCGGCCACGTCGGGGCTCTGGTCGTACTGGAAGCTGCGACGCAGTATGGCGCTGGTGGCGGCGGTCTGCGGGGTTTGCGGGTTGGCCAGGCGGATGTGGCAGTTCAGCGGGGTGAGCAGGCCCTGAGGGTCGTTGGTGTAGACGGGGTCAAGCTGGTCCGTGACGGTCGGTGAGGTCGCGTACAACGGCGCGCCGCTGACCTTACGTCGGCCGAAGATGCGCTCCTGCTCCTCGATGGGCACCCTGTTCCACTTGTCCAGGTGCATCCGGATGATGCGTACCACCTGGTAGGTGCCCCCCGCGGTCCAGGCCGGTTCGGGCGGACCGGGTTGGACCCACACCTCCTGGTTCATCTCGGCGGTGTCCGTGGGGTCGGGGTTGGTGATGCCGTCCTTGAAGCCCATCCAGTCCCGCGGAATGCCGATCGGTCGCGGCGGGAACCGGAATCCGTCGATGCGCCACCGGATC
>JAOPWA010000245.1 GCA_025965915.1 Dactylosporangium sp.
GGCCGCGCCCCATGGCTCGACCCCCTCGCACGAACTTACGGGGCAGCCGACACCGGCGAGCCCCACACGTCAGGCATCTCTCGTGGCTCTTACGGTACATGTCGGCACGCGGTTTCGGCATCTCGCCCTCCCCGACGTTCCGGTGGCATTCCGCACCTGTCCGGATTACTCCGTAAGGCCTGATCCCGGCGCATGGTCGTCACCGACCCGTCTCCAACGGCGGTCACCGATGGAGACGGGTCGTGATCGCTGATCATGAGGTGCAGGCGCCAGGTGGATCTGGGAGACCTCAGCGCTCGTGGGGCAGCCGGATCGTGCGCAGTCGGCCGACGTCAGCCATCCGGCGCTCGGCCAGCCGGTCGGCGGCCACCGCCGGCGGCACGCCCTCGTGGCGGGCCAACTCCAGGATCTGCCGGGTGCTGTCATATATCTTGCCGGCACGCGACTTGGCCCGTTCGAAGTTGAAGCCCTCGATCTCGTCGGCCACCTGGATCACGCCGCCAGAGTTGATCACGTAGTCGGGGGCGTACAGGATGCCGCGCTCGTCGAGCAGCTTCTCGATCCCGGGGTGCGCGAGTTGGTTGTTGGCGGCTCCGGCGACGACCTTCGCCCGCAGGACCGTGGCGGTGTCGTCGTTGAGAGCGCCGCCCAGCGCGCACGGGGCGTACACGTCGATGTCGGACGAGATCAGCGCGGTGACGTCGTCGACGAGGTCGACCTGCGGGTATGTCGCCCGCGCCCATTCGAAGGCGCGCTCGGACACGTCGGTGGCCACCACGTGGGCGCCGTCGTCGAGCAGGTGCTTGGTCAGGTGCTTGCCCACCTTGCCCAGGCCGGCGATGCCAACCCGCTTGCCGGCCAGCGACGGCGCGCCCCACCGGTGCTCGGCGGCCGCGCGCATGCCCTGGAACACGCCGTACGCGGTGAGCACCGACGAGTCGCCGGCGCCGCCGTGCGCCTCGGAGCGCCCGGTCACGAACCGGGTCTCGCGCGCGATGACGTCCATGTCCTGGACGTACGTGCCGACGTCGCAGGCGGTGTAGTAACGCCCGCCGAGCGACTCCACGAACCGCCCGTACGCCCGCAGCAGCGGCTCGGACTTGTCGCGGTCGGGGTCACCCCAGATAACCGCCTTGCCGCCGCCGAGGTCCAGTCCGGCAAGGGCGTTCTTGTACGCCATCCCGCGGGACAGGTCGAGTGCGTCGCGGACGGCGTCCTCTTCACTGGCGTACGGGTAGAAACGGGTGCCGCCGAGCGCGGGACCGATGGCGGTGGAGTAGATCGCGATGATCGCACGGAGGCCGCTCTGCTCGTCCTGGCAGAACACGACCTGTTCGTGGCCGGTTGGCTCGTGGCCTCCCGAGGTGGTGAAAACGCCCATGGGAACTCCTTGTGGGGCCGGGGCACCTATGCCGGCGGGGTGGTGCCGGCAAGAGCCGAGCCTAATGCTCGGAGCTCGGCCAGGCGTCGTTGGTCGCGCAACCGTCCGCTATCCGGACTGGTTGCCCGAATCGATGACTTCCCCTTGACCGGAAGTGCAACCCTGTGTCAAAACGTGGCACGATCGCGGCGTGCCGTCACTGTTCGCGTCCTACCTCCGGGTGTATGAGCCGTTGACCGCCTTCGACCGCGAACGCCAGGTGTACTGGCGCCGCTATGTCAAGGAGGGGCGTGCGGTGGCGCCCGCCGAGGGCCCGGGGCGTCAGCGCACGACCGTGTTGGAGGCGCTGGGCGCGGGCTGGACCCGGCTGCCCGAGCTGCCCGACGAGGCCTATGTCCTGGAAGCTGACGAGACCCTGCTCATCTGCCCGTGGAATCTGCGGATCCGGGTGGCCGAAGCCGCCCTGACGGCACGTGACGGCGTGCCGAGCATCCTCGCCGACGCGTTCGTTCCCCCGCTCTTCGCAGGGCTGGCCAGGAGCGTGCTCGAGGACTGGCGAAGCGGCTCGCGGGTGCTCGAACGGGGGTTGCCGCGGGTGCATGAGCAGGTCGCGACCTGGGGCGTACCGCTGCGCTGGTTCGTCTTCGTCGACCTGTCGGAACGCGAGCTGACGCTTCGCCCCGAACGGCGCGTGCTGCGCTATCGCACGGAGATCGCCAAGGCGCGCCGGCGGGCGCACCGGGCGCACTCGGTGCTGCGCCGTTCACTGGGAGACGCTCCGATCACCGCGGCGGTGGAGGAGACGGCGCGGTGGTTGGAGGAGTTCCATCCACGCTCCGTGGTTGAGTTGGACTACGGCGGTCTTGTCAATCTGCTATCCGACGAGTCGCTCACCGATGACGACTCCCCGGGGCTCGTCGCGGCGGGCCTCGCAGCCGTCGGACGGGGCGAGGCCGACTCCGCTACCTCGGCATACGAGCGACTGGTGGAGCGGTGGCGGGCCGTCCAGCTCCTCGAGCGCTGCAATTGATGTCGGGTGGTCGGTGGACGCCGGCCGTACCATAAGGGCCGCCCGTTTCGGTGCTTTTCATCTAATGAGTGAATTTTGAGGAGCACCTAACGTGAGCGTTTCTCGCGTTTAAATGGTCACATGGGGTAGCGTAACGCCCGATTTATGCCCTATGATCCTGTCAAAGGGGCAAAAATTCGCCGATTCATCATCCATCCATACAGGGGACTTCAGCCGTTCGGCCCATGTCGGACATGGTGGACTAGCCGGACCATGAGAAACGCGTTGACCGGCGGGGACACCGGTCGTCGTCAATGGGGAATTTGTGGAGGAGTGACCGATGGCATCGCGTACGCATGAACCCGAGCCGCTGTTGACACCGGCGGAGGTTGCGTCGATGTTCCGCGTCGACCCGAAGACCGTGACCCGGTGGGCAAAGGCGGGCAAACTAAGTGCGATTCGCACTTTGGGTGGCCACCGGCGTTACCGCGAGTCGGAGGTCCGTGCCCTGCTGCAAGGACAGATTCCTTCGCAGCGGGTGGGCGACTGACGCAACTCCGGGCCGCGCCCGGTCATGATCGGGGTGGCGAGATGGCTGCTGTCGCAGTCGTTTCGCCACCCCGATCATGAAGCGCGGTGATCAGGGAGCAGGGCAATGCGGATTGGCTGCCGCGTCCACTCCTCGCCGTCTGCCGGATGTGACCGCGGCGGCGAACGGGCACTTCAACTGTTACCTTGGTGCCTGAAGACGTGCGTCGAATTGATGCACGTCGCACTGTGTCGACCGCTGGACTTCGTTCCGTAGGTCGGTATGGAGGCCGAGGTGACGGACACATTGGTGCGCCGGCTCAGAAAGTGGCGTTGACATGCGCCGCAACCCACTGGTGATCACGGCCGGGGTGCTCATACTCACGGTCTCGGCAGTGGTTGCGGTGAAATATGTGCGCACCTACGAGTCCCCCGCTGCCGCCGAGCCGCCGGCCGTCGTGCAGCCCTCCAGCACCGCCGCTGACGGCCCACCCGACGCCGGGGCCGCCCGATCCGCCAGTCCGGCCCCGACCGATCTTGTCGCGCAGCAGCGTTTCCAGGCTGCGGCCGAGCTGGTCAAGAAGGCCAACGGTCACCTCGGCGTGATCGTCCGAGACCGCAGGACGGGAACCGAGTGGCGGGCCGGCGAGGTCGACCGCCCATCCTGGGCCACGTCGACCGTCAAGCTCGCGATGGCCGCCAACCTCCTCGAACGAGGACGTACCGGCGAGATCAAGCTGGACACGTCGGCCCGCAAGAACATCGCCGACATGCTGGAAACCTCATCCGACACGGCCGCCGACGTGCTGTGGGACAGGTTCGGTAAAGACGGGTTCATACCGTGGTTCCAGCAGCAGTACGGCATGGCGAAGCTGGAGTTTCCGGCCGGCGTGGCTCGGCGCTGGAACCACCTCAAATGCGTCCCTGACGACCTACTGCACCTCGTCTCCTATGTGCTGGATCGTGCCGACCCCGCCGATCGCGACTATCTGATGGGCGCGATGCGCCGGGCAGGCGCGGTCCAACACTGGGGGGTGTGGTCGGCCGGTGACCCCAACCAGCCCGGCGTCACCAACGGCTGGTCGCTGGAGACTGACGACAAAGCCAAGCACTGGATGACGCACAGCGTCGGCTTCGCCGGCCCCGACGCCCAGTACGCCATCGTGATCATGTTCGACCAGCCGGCCGGTGCCACGATCGACACGGGCGTCCGCACCGTCAGCGACATCATCGCGACCGCGTTCGGCCTGAAGACCCCCACCACGGTGACCGTGCCGAAGCCGACTACCGGTCGGTGAACTCGCTGATCCGGCGCCGAAGCGTGGCCGGGTCGAGCCCGTGCCACCGTTCATGGTCGGCCGGCGAGCCGTAGCGCCGCACATCGATGCGGCCCACGCCGAGGCTCGGCAGGCGATGGGGCGCTCGCGACAGCGCGTCGGCCACCAGTCGGGACGACGTACCGGCGAGGTAGGGCTCGACCAGGACCACGCTGTCGTCGGTTATCGCGCGCAGCCCGGTGCCGTCGAACGGACGCGGCGTGTGCGTGTACGCGACCGTCACGTCCAGCCCCTCGGTGGCTTCCAGTACCGGGTCGAGCATCGGCCCGACCGCGACCACCGTCGCCTTCGAGCCCCGTTTCAGTACCCGCAGTTTGTCGGCGTCGGGATGGGCGTTCCTGTTCGTCCGGGTGGACAGCCGCACGTACACCGAATCGTCGTGCGAGGCGGTCGCCCGCAGGAGTGGGGCCACCTCGTCCGGGTGCCCCGGCACGTGCACCGTCCAGGTGCCGTCGAGCGTGTCGATCAGCGCGACGTCACCCGGAGACTGGTGGGTGCGCCCCTCCTCCGAGGCGTCGTAGAGCACCCAGGTTACATCGAGGGTGGAGAATGCGGCGGGCGCGTGTTTCTCGTCCCCGGTAAGTCGTCGCAGCGCCGCCATGAGTTCGTCAGGGCGGCTCGTCGTTGCCAAGGTCATGTACCTAGACTGCAAGTTAAAGTGAACTTCAACTCAAGGGACCGTGATGCAGGACCTGCTCACAATCGGTGAACTGTCCGCGCGCAGCGGCGTCGCCCCGTCCGCGCTGCGGTACTACGAGCGACTCGGCCTCATCTGGTCCACTCGTACCGGGGGAAACCAGCGCCGCTACGAACGGCCGATGCTGCGACGGATCGCGTTCATACGGGTGTCGGCGCAGGTCGGTGTACCCCTGGAAGACATCGGGGCGGCGTTGGCGTCGCTGGGGGAACGGCGTACCCCCACCAAGGCCGACTGGGCGCGGCTGTCGCGGGCCTGGCGCGGCCGGCTCGACGAGCAGATCGCGCTCATGGAGCGACTGCGCGACCAGCTCGACGGCTGCATCGGCTGCGGCTGTCTGTCGCTGAAGACGTGCGGGCTCTACAACCGCGGTGACGAGTTGGCGACGCAGGGGCCGGGTCCGGTCAGGCTGCTGCGTCGGGGTTGACCAGCAGGATCTTGCCGAAGTGTTCGCTCGACTCGAGCAGCCGGTGCGCCTCCGCGGCCTGCGACATCGGAAGCTTCTGGTAGACGATCGGGCGGATCCGGCCGTCTTCGATCAGGGGCCAGACCTCCTCGCGTACCCCTCGGACGATCGCGGCCTTCTCCTGCGTGGGGCGGGCCCGTAGCGTCGCGGCGACGACGGTGCCCCGCTTCGCGAGCAGCGCACCGAGATCCAGCTCGCCCTTGCGACCGCCCTGCAGGCCGATCACGACCAGCCGGCCGTTGGTGGTCAGTGCCGTGACGTTCTTGGGCAGGTAGGGCGCGCCCATGATGTCGAGAATGACATCGACCTGATTCTTCAGGAGCTCGGCGAAGTCCTGCGTCGAGTAGTCGATGACGACGTCGGCGCCGAGCTCCTTGAGCTTGTGATGCTTCGACCTGCGGGCCGTGGTGGCGACCTTCGCACCGAGGACCTTGGTGTACTGGACGGCAAACGTGCCGATGCCGCTGCCGCCGCCGTGGACCAGGAAGGTCTCGCCGCTGCGGAGTTTCGCCAGGTCGGTCACCGTGGACCAGACCGTGCAGGAGACCTCCGGCAGGGAAGCCGCTTCGTCGAGGCTCACGTTGC
>JAOPWA010000289.1 GCA_025965915.1 Dactylosporangium sp.
GCCATTCCTCGGTCGGGCCCACACCCAGCGCATCGCCGACACGATCAACCGGCTCGACGCCGATGTCGTCACGGTCGTCGGTGACCTGGTCGACGGCAGCGTCGCCGAACTGGGTCAGGCGGCCGAACCGCTGGCGCGGCTGCGCAGCCGCCGCGGTTCGTTCTTCGTCACCGGCAACCACGAGTACTTCTCCGGCTTCCGCGAGTGGATCACCGAGGTCGAGTCCTTCGGCCTCACCGTGCTGCGCAACCAGCGGGTCGAGATCGACGGCATCGACCTGGCCGGGGTGAACGACATCACCGGTGGCGCGTACGGCGACGGGCCCGACTACGGGCGGGCGCTGGCCGACCGCGACGTGGCGAAGCCGGTCGTCCTCATGGCCCACCAGCCGATCCAGGTCACCGAGGCGCAGCGGCACGGCGTCGACCTGCAGTTGTCCGGCCACACCCACGGCGGCCAGATCTTCCCGTTCAGCTACCTGGTACGCCTGCAGCAGCCGGTTATCGCCGGGTACGCCCGCTTCGGAGATACGCAGCTCTACGTCACCCGTGGCGCCGGCTTCTGGGGGCCGCCGGTCCGCGTGGGTGCCCCGCCCGACATCACGTTGATCGAGCTTCGCTCCGCGTAGACCGCCATGATCACGGAACGTTGATGCCGCCATGGCGACACGAACTCTCCGCGATCATGGCGAGGAAGCGCGACGTGGCGACAGGCGTGCCGAGGCGCAGTCGCTATACGCGCTGTGACAGGATGGCTCGTGCCCTCGTACGTGGCGGACCTGCACATTCACTCCAAGTACTCGCGTGCCTGCAGCCGGGATCTCAATCTCGACACGCTCAGTTGGTGGGCGCGGCGTAAGGGCATCACCCTGTTAGGCACCGGAGACTTCACCCATCCGGCCTGGCACGACCACCTCCGCGAGTCACTCGTCGCAGCCGAGCCGGGCCTGTACCGGCTGCACCCCGACCGCGAGGCGGACGTCCTCCGCAAGCTGCCGCCCCGCCTCGCCGCCGAGGACGTGCCCGTCCGGTTCATGCTTTCGGTCGAGATCTCCACGATCTACAAGCGCGGTGACCGTACCCGCAAGGTCCACCATCTGATCTACCTACCCGACCTCGACGCGGTCACCCGCTTCAACACAGCGCTGGGCCGCATCGGCAACCTCGGCGCCGACGGCCGGCCGATCCTCGGCCTCGACTCGCGGGATCTGCTGGAGATCACCCTTGAGGCCAGCCCGGACGGGTACCTCGTGCCGGCGCACATCTGGACGCCCTGGTTCTCGGCGCTCGGCTCGAAGTCGGGCTTCGACGCGATCGCCGACTGCTACGCCGACCTCGCAGACAACATCTTCGCGGTCGAGACCGGTCTGTCGTCGGATCCCGAGATGAACTGGCGGGTCTCCAGCCTCGACAGGTACCGCCTGGTCTCCAACTCCGACGCCCACTCCGCCCCGGCGCTGGCTCGCGAGGCGACGCTACTGGACAGCAACCTCGACTACTTCGCCATACGCGAGGCGCTCCGCACCGGTAACGGTCTGGCGGGGACAATCGAGTTCTTCCCCGAAGAGGGCAAGTACCACGCGGATGGCCACCGGGCTTGCGGCGTCAACTGGGCACCGGCGCGCAGCCGCGAGGCCGGCGGCCGCTGCCCCGAATGCGGCAAACCGCTCACCATCGGAGTCCTGCACCGGGTCGAGGAGCTGGCCGACCGGCCTTCCGACTTCCGCCCGGAGCACGCTCCTGCCGTCACCCACCTGATCCAGCTCGCCGAGATCCTGGGCGAGATCAACGGCGTCGGTCCGAAGTCGAAGACCGTCAACGGCCAACTCAACACGCTTGTCGCCGCGCTCGGCCCTGAGCTACACATCCTGCGCGCCGCCCCACTCGATGCGGTGACGCGGGCCGGCGGCGAACTGCTCGGCGAGGCGATCGGCCGGCTACGCGCCGGTCGGGTGCACCGTACGGCCGGCTACGACGGCGAGTACGGCGTGATCCGGCTCTTCGAACCTGCCGAGCTGAGCGGCGGTGGCAACGAGGACACACTCTTCGACGTACCCGTACCGAAACAGCGATCGAAGCCGGCGCCGGCGGGCGGCGCCCAGCCCAAGGTGAAGAAGACCAGCCCCAGGCAGCGTGGGACCGAGGCGCCGGCGCCGCCACTCGCCCAGCCGCCGTCCCCCCACGAGCCGTTCGAACCGATGCTCGCCGGCATGGACGAGGTCGGCACCGGGCTGCTCGACCGGCTGGACGCCATGCAGCGGGTGGCCGCGTCGGCACCGGGTGGTCCGATGCTGATCGTCGCCGGCCCCGGCACCGGAAAGACCCGCACGCTCACCCACCGGATCGCATACCTCTGCGCCGAGCTGAACGTATATCCCGAGCAGTGCCTGGCGATCACGTTCACCCGGCGGGCCGCCGAGGAGCTCCGCCACCGGCTGGACGGGCTGCTCGGGCCGGTCGCCGAGGACGTCACGGTCGCCACGTTCCATGCCCTGGGCCTGTCGGTCCTGCGGGAGAACGCGGCCGCGGCCGGGCTGTCCCCGCACTTTCGCATCGCCGAGGATGCCGAGCGGCTGGCGGCCATCGCGGAGGCGGCAGGGCTGGGGGCGTCACCCTCCGAGCGGGACCTACGCCGGGCGCTCGCCTCGCTGCCAGGTGACGACGACGCGCTCCGCGACAGAGAAGACGCCACAGTGCTGCGCGACAGCTACGTGAAGGCGCTGCGCGCCAGAGACCTGGTCGACCTCGACGAACTGGTGTCCTTGCCGGTGGCGCTGCTGTCGGCCTCGCCCGCGCTGGCCGACGAGTACCGGTCGCGCTGGCGGTGGGTCTTCGTCGACGAGTACCAGGACGTCGACCCGACCCAGTACGCGCTGCTGCGGCTGCTGTGCCCGCCGGACGGCAACCTGTACGCGATCGGCGACCCCGACCAGGCGATCTACTCGTTCCGCGGCGCCGAGGTGTCGTTCTTCCTGCGGTTCGGGTCCGACTTCACCGATGCCCGGATGGTCCGGCTCACGCGCAACTACCGCTCCTCCGCACCGATCCTCGCCGCCGCCGCCCAGGCCATCGCCCCGACCTCGCTGGTGCCGGGGCGCCGCCTCGACCCCGCCCGGGTCGATCCGGAGGCGCCGCAGGTCGCGCTGTACGCCGCGGCGTCGGTGGCCGACGAGGCCGACTTCGTTGTGCGTACCGTTGACGAACTCGTCGGCGGTGTGTCGCACCGCTCGCTCGACTCCGGCCGGGTCGACTCACGGTCGGCGCTGGGCGGCGCACTGTCCTTCTCCGACATCGCGGTGCTGTACCGCACCGACGCGCAGGCGGCCCCGATCGTCGACGCGCTGTCGCGGGCCGGCATTCCGGTGCAGAAGCGCTCGCACGACCGACTGCTCGATCGTCCAGGAGTCGCGGCGCTCGTCCGGGAGCTACGCTTCGCCACCGGTCTAGACGGCTCACTCGCCGCCCGGGTACGGCTGGTGGGACAGGTCCTGGCGGCGCGCTGCGCACAGCCGGCGCTCGACGAGGCGGACATCGGCCTCCGGGCCGAGGACGTACACATGGCCGTCGACCTGCTCACCCCGTTCGCGACGCGCTGCGGCGACGACCTGGAGCGGTTCCTGCGCGAACTCGCCACCGGCGCGGAAGTCGACGCTTTGGACCCGCGGGCCGACCGGGTCGCGCTGCTCACGCTGCACGCGGCGAAGGGCCTGGAGTTCCCGGTGGTGTTCCTGGTCGGGTGTGAGGACGGGCTACTGCCGCTGCGGCTTCCCGGCTCGGCACCGTCGGACGACGACATCGCCGAGGAGCGGCGGCTGTTCTTCGTCGGACTGACCCGCGCACAGGATCGGCTCTTCGTCAGCCACACGGCGCGGCGCTACCGGCACGGCTCCGAGCGGGAGACGGCGCCGTCGCCGTTCCTGTCGTCGATCGATCCCGGACTGCTGGAGCGGCGGGGTGGCGACGAGCCCCGCCGACCTCGGGACCGCCAGCTGCGCCTGATCTAGGTGCGGAAAACCTCCCCGCTTCCTGAGGAGGGCGCCCCTCTTACGGTCTATTCCGTGAGCGGGGCGCCCTCCTCAGGAACAAACGATCGCCAGTAGCGCTCCGAGCAGCATGAACGGGCCGTGCGCCAACCGGTCCCGCCGGGAGATCCGGCGACGACTCAACAGCATGACCGCGTACGTGGACGCGAGAGTGAACCCGGCCAGCACGCCGAGGAACGCCACGACCCCACCGAGCCAGCCGAGCACCGTGCCCACGCTGAGGGCGAGCTTCGCGTCCCCGGCACCCATCCCGGCCGGATTGATCAGGACCAGTACGGTGTAGAAGCCGGCCATGGCAAGCCCGGACAGCACGGCCGAGCCGAGGATGGTGGGCCGCTCACGAGCTAGCGCATCGACGGCCAGGAACGTGAGCGCCCCGGCGAACGCCGGCATCGTCAGCAGGTCGGGGAGGCGGCGCAGAGCCGCGTCCACGAACCCGAGGACGATGCCGAGGGCGGCCACCCAGCAGAATGCCGCGAGTGCCAGCGGTGCCGTTATCCGGCAGGCTAGCAGGGCGAACACCCCCGCCGCGGTCGCGGCTACGACGACGGTCGCGGGCGGTCGCGCGTACCAGGAGATGAGCTTGATGAGGACGGGCCCGGCGACGAAGCCGGCCGCCGAGGCGAGGAGCACCCGGAGCATCGGCGCAACCTAGCGCGCCCGCCACACCTTCCGCACGGCCCTGTGGACAAGACCGCGAGAGCCTGTGGACAAACCGTAGAATGATGCTGTCTACCTGCGAGAATGCACCTTCGGCACTGTGGACGACCTAGTGGATGGCCGAGCCTTACGCCGACGTTCGGTGGATACCACCAGGGCTACGCCGACCACGATGACCAGACCACTGAGCAGTACCGGCGGTGTGATCGGCTCGTGGACCACCAGCGCGCCGAGCGCCACCGCGACCGCCGGATTCACGTAGGCGTATGTGGAGACCAGGGAGATGGGCGCGTTGCCCAGCAGCCAGACGTACGAGGTGAAGGC